>NZ_AFPR01000208.1:0-1484 GCF_000219295.1 Acidiphilium sp. PM | reverse complement strand
CCCGCCGATCAGCCCGAGCAGGTGGCCGGGCGTCCCGGCCAGGTCGAGATGCGCGGAGCGGCCGCCCTGCTTGGCGAAGCTCGCCCAGCCATGCGCCGCGTTCCACAGGACCACCGGCAGCATCGCCAGCAGGCCGAGCAGCAGCCCGAGCCAGGGCAGCGGTCGGCGCAGCCCCGCCCTGCCCTCGCGCGTGGCGAGCATGAACAGGCCGATGGCGACGAAGAGCAGGGCGGCGGTGTATTTGGCCTCGAAGCCGAGCCCCGCGGCGAGGCCGGCGGCGAGAAACCAGCGGTCGTCGCCGGTGGCGAGCCAGCGCGCCATCGCCCAGAGCGAAGCGGTCCAGAACAGCAGGAGCGGCGTGTCCGGCGTGGTGATGATGGCGCCGGCATTCAGCACCAGGGTGGCGTTGAGCAGGAGCGCGGCGGTGAGGCCGGCGCGGCGGTTGGGAAAGAGATCCTCGCCGGCGCGCCAGAGCAGCAGCGTGCCGATCGCGGCGGAGAGCGGCGAGAGCAGACGGATGCCGAGCGCGCCGTTGCCGGCGATGAACGTGCCGGCCCGGATCCAGAGCGCGATCAGCGGCGCGTCGTCGTAATAGCCGGTGGCGAGGTGCCTCGACCACAGCCAGTAATAGGTCTCGTCCGGCGAGAGCGGGATGAGGGCGGCGAGGACGAGGCGGAGGAGGGTGAGGCCGGCCAGGGCCGCCAGCCAGGCCTGGCGGCTCATCGCCCGGACCGGTCCGGCGCGCTCATCGCACGCATCGGTTCTGCGCGCTCATCGCACGCACGGCTTTTGCGCGCTCATCGCACGCACGACTTTTGCGCGCTCATCGCACGCGCCAGACCAGGGTGGCGGAGACCGCGTAGTTCCAGACCACGCCGATCGCCGAGCCGGCGGCGCTGGCGGCGAGGCCGTTGGCGTCGCCCCGATGATAGAGCGCGCCGGCGATGCCGATATTGGCGATGGCGCCGAGGCCGCAGACCAGCATGAACAGCACGAGACCCTGCCAGTAGCGCACGCCGCGCAGCTTCATCGTGCGGTAGGTCAGGCGGTTGTTCAGCTCGAAATTGGCGACCATGGCGACGATGGTGCCGAGCGTCTGCGCCGGGCCGAAACCGAGCCCGGCGGCGCGGCTCGCCTGCATTGCCGCGAGGTTCACGAAAATGCCGAACAGGCCGACCAGGGCGAAGGCGATGAAGCGCAGCGGCACCATGCCGCCGAGCGCGCGGTCGACGAACTGGCCGGCGAACTGGACCATCACCAGGATGTCGAGCTTGCTTTCGCCGGCGGCGCGGGGGCGGAAGCGGTAGGGGAGTTCGGCGACCTTCAGCGGGGCCGGCGCGGAGAGCAGCAGGTCGAGCAGGATCTTGAAGCCCTGCCCGTTCAGCCGGTGCGCCAGGTCCTCGAACAGCGACTGGCGGAGGAGGAAGAAGCCGCTCATCGGGTCGGAGATCGCAACACCGGCGAGTTTCCGGGCGAGGCCGATG
>NZ_AFPR01000209.1:0-13252 GCF_000219295.1 Acidiphilium sp. PM | reverse complement strand
CCTATGACCGCCCGGCGCATGACCGTGCGCTGCGCAGCCTGCTCGCGGCAATCCTGCCCTATCCCACCCGCTTCCGCGCGGCTTTGCGCGCGGCGGCGCTCGGCCGGCTCGGCCGCAGCCTCGTGCGGGGTGAGGGCACGTTGGTGCGCCGGATGCGCGCCATGCTCGATCTTGCCCCCGCAAAGCTGCCGCCGCCAAGCTCGACGGAGCGGCCCGGCGTCTTCCCCGCACACGGAGAGCGGCGCGCGCGCGTCGCCCTGCTCGCCGGCTGCGCGCAGCAGGTGCTCGACCCCGGCATTCACGACGCGACGATCCGCCTGCTCAACCGGATGGGTGTCGAGGTCGTCGTCGCCGCCGGCGCCGGATGCTGCGGCGCCCTCACTCACCATCTCGGCCGGCACGAAGCGGCGCTCGGCTTCGCCCGCGCCAATGTCGCCGCCTGGACGCGGGAGATCGGCGCCGGCGGGCTGGATGCCGTGGTGACCGATACGTCCGGCTGCGGCACGGTGCTGAAGGATTACGGCTTCCTGCTCCGCAACACGCCGGAAGCGGCGGATGCCGCGCGTATTTCCGAACTCTCGGTCGACATCACCGAACTTCTGGTCCGGCTCGACTACCAGCCGAGCCGCACACTCGCTGCGCCGCTGACGGTGGCCTATCACGCGGCCTGCTCGCTGCAGCACGGTCAGCGGGTCACCGATGCACCGAAAACCTTGCTGCGCCGCGCCGGCTTCGCCGTCGCCGAGCCGCGCGACCCGCATCTGTGCTGCGGTTCGGCCGGCACCTACAACATCCTCCAGCCCGAAATGTCCGAACAGTTGCGCGCGCGCAAGCTCGGGACGTTGCACGCCCTCAAGCCGGACCTCATCGCTGCCGGCAATATCGGTTGCCTCACCCAGCTTGCCGGCGACGGTCTGCCGACGATCCATACCGTGGAACTGCTGGACTGGATGGCCGGCGGCCCCCGCCCGGCCCGGCTGCCAACCGGCGGCTGATTCCGCCTGATTCATTATCTGTTAGGCTGTGGTGTGAAATAACCGCGGCATGAAAGCGGCGGGCCGGTTACAGGATCGAAGGGCAACCTTGTCTGCCGCAACCTGTACCGCGCTTGCGCTGGTCGCCGCCGCCATTACGATCCTTGCTTCGGCACGGACGATCCCTGCCGTTCTGCACGGCACGTTGTTCGATCCTGACAGTTACATGCGCCTGGTCAGAATTCGCCAGGGTTTCGCCGCGGGACATCTCGTGAACATCGTTCTGGGCGACGATTCGGGTCACCCTCTGGTCGTGGAATGGTCGCGACTTTTCGATGCAGTCATCGTCGCGCTTGCGGCCCCTCTCGCCCCGTTCATTGGCTGGACCCGCGCGCTCTTCGCGGCCGGCGTGGCCACCGGCCCGCTCTCGGCCGGGCTGCTCGCCGTCGGCCTTGCTTTCGCGGCCTCCCCACTGACCGGAGGCCGATGGATCTGGGCGCCGGCAATCATCGCGCCGCTGCTGCCTGGCATCCGCAGCTTCAACGTTGTCGGCATCGTGCATTACCACATTGCGCAGGTCGCGCTGACCGCCATCGCCATTGGCTGCACGCTGCGCGCCGGCGCGGGAGACAGGCGGATGGCCTGGGCCGCCGGTATGTGGGGCGGGCTGGCGATCTGGATGATGCCGGAGACAATGCCATTCGTGGTGCTCGGCTTTGGCGCGCTCGGCTATCTGTGGCTGTTCCGCCGCCTTGGCTTCATCCTGGTCCGGATTGGCGCAGGATTCGCGGCAACACTATGGTTCGCGCTCTGGATCGACCCGCCGCACGGCGGCATGCTGACGCCGGAGATCGACAGGCTGTCGATCGTCTACGCCATGCTTGGGCTTGCGATCGCGACCAGTTGCGCCGGGCTCGCCTGGCTGGACCGGTATGCGCCGGAAACGCGCCGTGCCTCGCTCGGCCTCATCGGCGCCACCTGTGTTTTCGCGGTCTGGCTGGCGGCGTATCCGGAAGTGGCGCTGGGGCCCTACGGCCTGATCCCCGCAAAGGCGATGCACATCTTCTTCGGCAGCATCAACGAGGACCAGCCGACCGACACACTGGCGCTCGCCGCCAGCCGGCTCGGTCCGGCACTGCTCGGGCTGGGATACATTCTCCATCGCTTTTGGCGGTGCCGACACCTACCGGCCTTTGCGGGCATCTGGCTGATTGCCGCCGTCGGGCTGACGCTCGCGGCGGGTCTTACGGCGCGGATGATGATCTTCCAGCAATATCCGGCCGCCTTCGCGGCCGGACTGGCTCCCGTCGCGCTGCACGATATTTCCGCCCGTTTTGCCTCAACGCCGCGGCGAGCGGCGACATTGCGTCTGGGGCTGGTCTGGCTTCCGGTCGTTCTCGCCTATGTTCCGGCGCTGGCGCTGGCCGCGGGCCGAAGCGCGACGCCGGGCAACCAGGAACGCTGTTCTCTTCGCGCAGCTTCCGCCTTGCTGGCCCCCGCAACCGGCCGGATCGTGCTGACAGATCCCAGCCTGGTACCGGAGTTGCTTTACCGGACACGGGTCATCGGCGTGGGTTCACTTTATCATCATGGGCTCCGCGCCTTCATGCGCGACTGGAAGGCGTGGCGCACTCCGGCGGGCGTGGCCGAGCCAGCTGCGGTACGGTCGACAGGCGCGGCGTTCGTCTTGTTCTGCCGGGCTGACGGAGCACATTCGGCTCTCGGTCACGGAGCCGCCGCCGACGCCCTTTGGCCCCTGCTTACGTCGGGCCAGACGCCTTCCTGGCTGCAACCGCTCGGGCATGCCGGTGGCTATCGACTATACCGGATCCGGATTTCGGCGCGCTGACAAAAGAAAAGACCGGCACGCCTTTGCGCGTGCCGGCCCATCCCGTTCCAATGAAAGAAACCTTCAGTCGACTTCCTGCGGCGGCGCCGACTCTTCCTGGTCGCCATCCGGCTTTGGAAGCGCGGGCTTGGGTGCCTCGGCAATGTCGAAAGCCAGTTCACCGTCACGAACCGTCACCTTCACGCCGCCGCCGGTTGCCAGCCGGCCGAACAGCAGCTCCTCGGCGAGCGGCTTCTTGATCTGCTCCTGGATCACACGGGCCAGTGGCCGCGCGCCGTAAAGCGGATCGTAACCACGCTCGGCGAGGAATTCCTTTGCGGCCGAGGAAAGCTCGATCGTCACGTTGCGATCCGCAAGCTGTGCCTCAAGCTGCATGACGAACTTCTCGACCACTCGGGCGACGATCTCCGGTGTGAGCCCCGAGAACGGAATGACCGCGTCGAGCCGGTTGCGGAATTCCGGGGTGAAGAGGCGCTTGATCGCCTCTTCGTCTTCTCCGAGACGCACATCACGACCGAAGCCGATCGCGGTCTTCGCCATATCGGCCGCTCCCGCATTCGTCGTCATGATCAGGATCACATTCCGGAAATCGACCGTCTTGCCATTGTGGTCGGTCAGTTTGCCGTGATCCATGACCTGCAGCAGGATGTTGAACAGGTCTGGATGTGCCTTTTCAATCTCATCGAGCAGCAGCACGCAGTGCGGATGCTGGTCGACCGAATCGGTCAGCAGGCCGCCCTGGTCGAACCCGACATAGCCCGGCGGCGCACCGATCAGGCGGGAGATCGAATGGCGTTCCATGTATTCCGACATATCGAACCGCGTCAGCTCGATCCCCAGGGTGGAGGCCAGCTGGCGGGCAACCTCGGTCTTGCCGACGCCTGTGGGGCCGGAGAAGAGGTAGCAGCCGATCGGCTTCTCGGCGTCGCGCAGTCCCGCGCGGGCCAGCTTGATCGCCGCGGACAACGCCTCAATCGCGGAATCCTGGCCAAACACCATCGACTTGAGATCCCGCTCAAGCGTGCGCAGAGTCTCTTTGTCGTCGGCCGAAACCGATTTGGGCGGAATCCGCGCGATCTTGGCAACGATTTCCTCGACATCGCGCAACGTGACGGTCTTGCGCCGCTTGTTCTCGGGCAGCAGCATCCGCGAGGCGCCAACCTCATCGATCACATCGATCGCCTTGTCCGGCAGTTTGCGGTCGTGGATGTATTTCGCCGAAAGCTCGACCGAGGCGCGGATCGCCTCGTCGGTGTAGCGGACCTTGTGATGCTTCTCGTAGGTCGTCTTGAGGCCGCGCAGGATCTTTACCGCATCATCGATCGAGGGCTCGTTCACGTCGATTTTCTGGAACCGGCGCACCAGTGCGCGATCTTTCTCGAAATAGGAGCGGAATTCCTTGTAAGTCGTCGAGCCAATGCAACGCAGCGCGCCGGATGAGAGCGCCGGTTTGAGCAGGTTCGAGGCATCCATGGCGCCGCCGGAGGTCGCACCGGCGCCGATAACGGTATGAATTTCGTCGATGAACAGCACCGCTCCGGGCATGGCCTCAAGCTCGGAAACGACCGCCTTGAGCCGCTCCTCGAAATCGCCACGATACCGTGTCCCGGCGAGCAGTGCCCCCATGTCGAGCGCATAGATCGTCGCCTTGGCCAGCACTTCCGGGACCTCGCCGTCGACGATGCGCTTGGCCAGGCCCTCGGCGATCGCGGTCTTGCCAACGCCGGGATCGCCGACGAAGAGCGGATTGTTCTTCGAACGACGGCAGAGAATCTGGATCGTCCGCTCGATCTCGGTTTCGCGGCCAATGAGCGGGTCGATCTTGCCGGATTGCGCCTTCTTGTTGAGATTGACGCAATAATTCGCCAGTGCGTCCTGTCCGCGCTTCGGCTTCTGCTCGGGTTCGGCCTCCGTGCCCTCGGCGCTGCCCGAAGGGGGGCGCGGCACGGAGCGGCCGGGCGACTTCGCGATGCCATGGCTGATGAAATTGACGGCGTCCAGCCGGGTCATGTCCTGCGCCTGCAGGAAGTAAACGGCATGACTCTCACGCTCCGAGAACAGCGCGACCAACACATTGGCGCCGGTCACCTCGTCCCGACCGGACGACTGCACGTGGATCGCGGCACGCTGCACGACGCGCTGGAACCCGGCGGTCGGCTTCGGGTCGCCGCCACGGTCGGTGGCAAGTCCGGCCAGTTCCTTGTCAAGGAATTCGGTCGTCTCGCGGCGCAGGCGCTCAATGTCGACACCGCAGGCGCGCAGCACCGTCAACGCATCGGCGTCGTCAATCAGGCCCAGCAGAAGATGCTCCAGCGTCGCATATTCATGCCGGCGCTCAGCGGCGAAGCCGAGGGCCCGGTGCAGCGTCTGTTCAAGATTGCGAGACAGCATATCCGATACTCTCCAAGCCGGTCTTCCGTCGGGCAGCCCGTGCCACCCTGGTCAAGCCCGATGCGGCCCAAGCCGCGGTCCTTTCGTCAGGCCGGTTTCCAATGTCCTTCAACAGGCCTGTCGCAATACTGACATGATACGCCGAAAATCTTTCGCAATAGTGACCGGGAACAACACTTCCATGCCATCATCGCGCCCGGCGGCGGCCTGCACCGCCCTATTCCTTCTCGATCGTGCACTGCAGAGGATGCTGGCTCTGGCGGGCAAGGTCCATGACCTGCGTCACCTTGGTTTCAGCAACCTCATAGGTGAACACGCCGCACACCCCGACACCCCGCCGGTGCACATGCAGCATGATCCGCTCGGCCTCCTGGCGGCTCTTGCCGAAGAACCGCTCAAGCACATGAACGACGAATTCCATCGGCGTGTAATCATCGTTCAGCATCAACACCTTGTACAGGGACGGCTTGCGCGTTTTCGTGCGCGTCCTGGTCGCCACTCCGGTGCCCAACCCGTTTCCGGTTCCTCGACGATCTGAGCCTGACATCAGCGTATTCTCGGTCCTCACCACCATATCCTATCCATACGCCCCGGCGGTGGGAAAGAGAAAATTTTCGCCGACCGTCGATTCGCCGTGAGGGGTCCGGTCAGAAGCGGACCGAAGCGGCGAACGAGCCGTATTCGTGGATCCCGCCGGTCTGCCCATGGAAGCGCTCGGTCTGGAACACCTGCGTGTAGGTCAGGCGCACTCCGCGCCAGATGACCGCCACCCCGGCCTCGACCGAGCCGACCACCCGGTAGGGCTGCACGGACCGGCTCGGCTGGAACAGCGTCCCCTGCAGATATTCGTCATGCGCGACCAGCTTCGCCCCGGCGCCGGCGAAGACATACCAGGCAAAGCGGCGTGCGCTGTAGGCATCGCCGCCGGACGGGCCGGGGCTGATCAGGGGCGCGCCGAAATCGGCGCCGAGCCCCTCGCCGACGCGGAAGACCACGCCCGGTTCGGCATAGATTTCGGTGGTGCCGGCCATTGCCGAAATCTGCGGCAGCGCATCGGCCTCCAACCCAGCGCCCGGGCTCGTCAATGGCAGCCGCCAGATGCGGGAGGCGAACAGATCGAAGGCCGGCTCGCTCGGCAACTGATAGGCCCAGCCATGCGTCCGCCCCTGGCCAATGATCGCATGCGTCGTGTTCTGGACGATCTCGGCCCCGGCATCGCGCCCGAACACGCCGGTGTCGAACCCCATGATCGTCCGCGTCCGGTGCGTGTCCTGGATGAGGCTGAAACTTGCCAGCAGCGAACCGGCATAGGGTTCGTCATTGACCGGCGGGTTGATCAGCGTGGTCGCCGCCGGCGTGAAGATCTTCTGGGTGAGGCTGATGCTGACGCGCTGGCGCCCCTGGCCGAGCACCGCATGCCCCCACGCCGCCAAGCCCTGCGGCACCGCCCCTGGATTCGACGTCCAGCCGAGATGAAATCCATTCACATAAAAGCGATCGGTCAGGCTTTGCGTGCTGATCGACGCGTTCTCGTCCTGCAGCGTCCAGATGCCGCTTGGGAACGTTCCCCCCGCACGGGCCGGCGCGGGAATCAGCGCAAGCATGGAGACGGACGTGGCGAGAGCGGCCAGGATTCGGTTCATCTGGAGCGTCCTGCTTGGATGATCGGACCGCAGGGGCAGCCCGAAGGATGGAAAAATGTTCGAGGGAGAAATCGTTCCCGGTGGAACGATTGCAAGTCAAGTGTTGAATGCGGGACACAGCTGCCGCCGAAAAGACATCGGGATGCGCATAAGACACATGTGAAGACTTGCGATTTTCACCGCCGGATGAGCAACCATTTCACGGTCAAATGATAACCCTCGTGATCAGGTCTCATACCGAACGAATTGGCCGGGCAGCCCTGCGGCGTATCGTGCTGGGGCTGGCCCTTCTGGCCGTGGTGCTCGCAACACCCGTATTGGCGCGCGCGGCCTCGCCTGTTGGCGACTGGCTGACCGGCGAGGGGGGCGCCGTGGTCCGCATTGCGCGCTGTCATGATGGGAAGGCGCTGTGTGGACGCATCGTCGGCATCATGCTCGATAGCGGCGCGCGTATGCCAGTTGACTGGCAAGGCCGGCCCCAATGCGGGTTCGAGCTGATCCGTCCATCCGTTCGGCGCAACGGAGAGCTCTGGCGGGGCCGCATCGTCAATCCGCGCAATGGCAACCGTTACCACGCCCAATTCCGCGTCGACCGCGCGGGCCAGCTGGCGCTGCGCGGCTATATCGGCCTGCCGATCTTTGGTGAGACGCGGCACTGGATGCGCTACGACGGACAGGTGCCGGACTCCTGCCGGATCGATCAGACCCAGATCGCCGCCGCCGGGCGGAATGGCGGCCGCGCGCGGGAGTGATTACCCCGCCGCGCGGATTTCGGCCTCGAGCCCGACCAGCGAGCCCAGCCTCGCCAGGCGCCGCTCGATCGGATCGCCGGCGAAGACCCCACTCCGCGCATCGAGAAACAGAACGAGCCGGCTGTCGTCGCGTAGCAGTCTCGTCGCCGCAAGCAGCGCCGGCGTGCCGGCCGACAGGGTGTAGGCGAGGCGCAACGCCGCCCCCAGCGTTTCGGCGCGCCGCGCCGTCGCCATGTCGAGCAGCGCCCGGGCCGGCGCCAGAAACGCGCTTTCCACCGGCGCCTCGTAACGCAGCGCGAGAGTGAGAGCGAGAAAGGCGCGGGCGTGATGGTCGAGCCCGACACCGGTCTGCCGCAGCACCCGCAGGAAGGCCTGCTCGGCGCGATATTCCGGATGTTCGTGATTGCCGATATCGGAGAACCAGCACGCCCCTTCACGCAGCCTTCGGTGCGAGGCGGATTCGTCGGGGAACAGCGTCGCTGTCCAGGCAATCAGCGCGCCGGGCAAAGCAGGGTCGCGCAGCAGCCCCACCGTGAGGTCCCGGCCGGCCGCGATCAGCGGATCCTGGGTGCGCATCGCCTCGGGCAACTGGCGCAGGAACCAGCCCTCGCGCAGGCCGTTGGCGCTGAACACCACACGGCTGGCCCCCGTCGCGCGCAGCAGGCGGCGCAGGATGATGGCGGCAAAGGGCAGATCGTCGATCCGCTTGCGCGCCACCCCCGGCATTCGTTCGATGAGCTTGCGGCTGGCATCGCCGACCACCGCGGACAGGTCGCGCGCCTCGTCCCGGCCGACCGTGTAGTGGTGCACCATCGCCAGCGGATAGCCGGTCTGGGCGATATGGATGCGCGCCAGCGCACGGAAGGCCCCGCCCGACACGAACAGATCCCCCCCCTCGCCATCGCCGAGAAAGGGCACGCCCGCCAGCTCGTCGGACACGATCGCGCGGGCCCGGGCGCGGTCTTCCTGGGCGCGCTCGGCCAGTCGGATCACGCCGATCGGCACCGTCGCCGCCGGGCCGATCCGCCCTTCGGACAGGCGCACGAGTTCGAGCGAACCGCCGCCGAGGTCGGCGAGAATGCCGTCCGCCCCCGGAATGCCGCACAACACGCCCTCGGCGGACAGCCTCGCCTCTTGCTCGCCACTCAGGATGATGACCTTCAGGCCGGGAATCTCAGCCTCGAGACGGGCGACAAAATCGGGCCCGTTCTCGGCATCGCGCACGGCCGAGGTCGCCAGCGCCTCGAAGGGGGCGGCCCCCATGGCGCGGGCGATGGCCCCGTAGCGACGCATTACCGTCACCGTCTCGTCCATCGCCGCCTCATCGAGGCGGCCGGTGCGGATCAGTCCGCGCGCGAGGCGCAGCACCGCCTTTTCGTTGAAGATCTGCATCGGGTTTCGGGACTCGCCCTGAAAAACCACGAGACGGACCGAATTCGACCCGAGATCGACGACGGCGCGGCGGCGCAAAGCGCCGGGCGCCGGTTCGTGAAGCATGCGCGTCATGTCGTCTGCGTAGCGCAGCCGGAGTACGGACGGTAGGGGGGTGTGGCCCGTGACGCAGACCGCCGCTATTCGCAACCCAGCCGCGCCGGAAGGCATTTGCCACCCCTGAGCGCCCCTTCGCGTTTGACTTGGCGGCCCGGCTCCGCACAATAGCGTGGTTGCGAAAGAAAGTGACCACGACATGATCCCTTCCCTCATGCCGAACTACAACCGGATCGACGTCGAGTTCAGCCACGGCGAAGGCGCCTGGCTGACGGCCGCCGACGGCCGACGATTCCTCGATTTCGGCGCCGGGATCGCGACCTCCTCGCTCGGCCACGGCCATCCCGGCCTGACCCGGGCGATTGCCGATCAGGCGGCGAAGGTGATCCACGTCTCGAATCTCTATCGCGTGCCGCAGGCCGAACGCCTCGCCGCCCGCCTCGTCGCGGCGAGCTTCGCCGATAGCGTCTTTTTCTGCAATTCGGGCGCCGAGGCGAACGAAGCTCTGGTCAAGGCCTTCCGCAAGACCATGGCGCGCGAGGGCAAGCCCGAGCGCTACCGCGTCATCTGCGCGCAGGGCGCGTTCCACGGCCGCACGCTGGCGATGATCAGCGCGACCGGCAACCCCAAATATCTCGAGGGCTTCGGCCCGCCGGTCGACGGTTTCGACCATGTGCCGTTCAACAATCTCAACGCGCTGCGTGACGCCATAACGCCCGAGACCGCTGGTATCCTGGTCGAACCGATCCAGGGCGAAGGCGGCATCCGCCCGGCGACAATGGAATATCTGCGCGGGCTGCGTGCCGCGGCCGACGAGTTCGGCCTTCTGCTCGGCTTCGACGAGGTGCAGTGCGGCATGGGCCGTACCGGGAAGCTCTTCGCCCATGAATGGGCGGGTGTCGTGCCGGATGCGGTCAGCACCGCCAAGGGCATCGCCGGCGGGTTTCCGCTCGGCGCCCTGCTCGCGGGCGAACGGGTCGCGGCCAGCCTCGTGCCCGGCAGCCACGGCACGACCTATGGCGGCGGTCCCCTTGCCTGCGCCGCCGGCAATGCCGTGCTCGACACGGTTCTCGCCCCCGGCTTCCTCGATGCGGTCGAGCGCACCGGCCGGCGCCTGCGCGCCGGACTGGAGACACTCGCCGCCCGCCATCCAGATGTGTTTTCCGGTGTGCGCGGCCAGGGGCTGATGCAGGGGCTGGTCTGCACGGTGCCGAACGGCGAGGTGCAGAACGCCTGCTTCGCCGAAGGGCTGCTCATTGTCGCCGCCGGCGACAACGTCGTGCGCCTGGTGCCGCCGCTGATCGTGCGCGATGCCGAGGTGGACGAGGCCCTGGCCCGGCTTGACGCCGCGGCCCGGCGCTGCAAACCGGCCACCGCCCGGGACGCCGCGCAATGAGCGCGGCCATCGATACCGGCCGCCCCCCCGCGGCGCCGCGCCATTTCCTCGATCTGTCGCTGCTCGACACGCCGACGCTGCGCCACATGCTGGACACGGCGACGCGCTTCAAGCGCGCCGGCCGCGCGCTCGGCCATCCGCTCGCGGGGCGGGCGCTGGCGCTGATCTTCGAGAAGCCCTCCACCCGCACCCGCGTCAGCTTCGAGATCGGCATGCGCCGGCTCGGCGGCGAGGTGATCATGCTTTCCTCGCGTGAAATGCAGATCGGCCGCGGCGAGACGGTGGCGGACACCGCCCGCGTGCTCTCCCGCTATGTCGACGGAATCATGCTGCGCACCGACCGTGAGGAAAAGCTGCGCGAACTCGCAGCACACGCCACCGTGCCGGTGATCAATGGACTCACCGAGCGCTCCCACCCCTGCCAGGTGATGGCGGATGTGATGACCTTCGAGGAACAGCGCGGCCCGATCGCCGGCCAGCGCATCGCCTGGATCGGCGACGGCAACAACATGGCCAAGAGCTGGATCGAGGCTTCGGCCCGGTTCGGCTTCCAGCTCCGCCTCGCGTGTCCGGAAGAGCTGCTACCCGACGCCGAGGCACTCGCCTGGGCGCGCGCGCAGGGCGCCGACATCCAGCTCACCACCAGCCCGGCCGAGGCCGTTGAAGGCGCGCGCTGCGTCACCACCGACACCTGGGTCAGCATGAGTGACGAGGACGTCGAGAGCCGGCACAACATTCTCGCCCCATACCGGGTGGACGAGGCGTTGATGGCACGAGCGGCGCCGGATGCGATCTTCATGCACTGCCTGCCGGCCCATCGCGGCGAGGAGGTCAGCGCCGGCGTCATCGACGGTCCGCAATCGGTCGTGTTCGACGAGGCGGAAAACCGACTCTTTGCCCAGCAAGGTATCCTGGCCTGGGCACTCGGCGCGGCGTGATCCGGTTCAGGCCGTCCGCAGCCGCTGCGCCGCCCGCCAGCGCGGATAGAACACGCTGATCGCGAGCCCGGCAAACACCAGCCCGGCCGCGCCCAGCTTCCAGGCCGGCATCGGTTCGCCGAGCCAGAACACTGAGGCGGCCATTCCGAACACCGGCACCAGCAACGCCATCGGGCTGACGGTTGCCGAAGGGTAGCGCGCCAGCAGGAACGCCCAGCTGCCATAGCCGAACCAGCTATTGCCGACCGATTGCCAAACCACCGCTAGCCAGCCGGCGGGCGTGGCATATGTCACCGAATGGAGGATCGCCGCCGGCCCTTCGCGCAGCAGCGCAACGAGAAGAAGCGGCGGAGCGGCGAACAGGCTCGACCAGACGACATAGGCGAGCGCGTTGCGCGCCCCGCTCTCCCGCGCAACGATATTGCCGATCGCCCAGGACGAGGCGGCCAGCAGCACCAGCAGCAGGCCGAACAGGGTTGTCCCGCCGCTCACATGCCGCATGATCACACCGATGCCCGCGACGGCGAGCAGACAGGCGACGATCTGAAAGACGCGCAGACGCTCGCCGATGCGCGCCATCGAGAGAAAGATCGTGAAGAAGACCTGTGTCTGGATCACCAGCGAGGCGAGGCCGGGGGAAATCCGCCCGTCCATCGCGAAGAACAGCAGGCCGAACTGGCCGGCGCCGATCAGCAGGCCGTAGGCGGCAAGATTGGACCACTTCACCCGCGGCCGAGGCAGAAAGAAAACACCCGGCACGGCTGCCAGGGTGAAGCGCAGTCCGGCAAGGAGAAACGGTGGAAACTGGTCGAGAGCCAGGCGAATGACGACGAAATTCGTGCCCCACACGGCCACGACGGCCAGAGCGAGCAATGCATGGCGCGGACTTAGAACTTGCGACTCGCTCACGACCGACCTTGTCTGACACGTGGCGGCACGGCCGGGCGTGCCAGGACGAAGCGGCGGAGACGGTCCGGCGTCAGCTCCAGACGGTAAAGGCGGCGATCAGCAGGATGGTGACGATCACGCAGATCGTGGTGACCGTGATGAAGCGCGAGAAGCTATTCCAGCCCGTCTGACTGGACTGTTCAAGCTGTTCCAGACCGATCGGGAACTTCTTGGGGCCTTCCGTGTCAGCCATCATACGTGCCTTGAACCTTTCTTGCCGCCGTCACCTTGCGTGACCGTTGTGTTCTCTCGCAGCCACGCCGGACATGGCCGCGCCCCCGCAACGGCGAAACACATCCTTGTGACTTCTCCGGTTGATATTGCGTCCCGCAGTCAAACGCAAGGGTTGAGTAGACTGGCCCGTGGGTCGGCGGGCACCTGTTCGCCGCAGATGAGGTTGCGCAACGCCTGCGGATAGATCCTATGCTCCTGGACGAGCACACGGGCTGCCAGGCTCGCCTCGGTATCGCCGGGCAGCACGGGAACCGCCGCCTGCGCGAGTATCGGCCCCTCGTCCATCACTTCCGTCACGAGATGAACGGTGCAGCCATGCAGCCTCACACCGGCGGCGAGCGCGCGGGCATGGGTGTCGAGCCCCGGAAACGCCGGCAACAGCGAGGGGTGGATATTCAGCATCCGCCCGGCCCAGCGGCCGACCAGAAATGGCGTCAGCAACCGCATGAAACCGGCGAGGCAGACGAGTTCGCATCCCGCCTCGCGCAGCGCCGCATCGATCGCCGCCTCATGCGCCGCACGGTCCGCGCCAAAATCCCGCGCCGGAATAGCCCTCGCCGGAATGCCGGCGCTGCGGGCCGTCTCGAGCCCCGGCGCCGCAGCCCGGTTCGACAGCACGATCGCGATCTCGGCCGGAAA
>NZ_AFPR01000210.1:0-4046 GCF_000219295.1 Acidiphilium sp. PM | reverse complement strand
TCGGACCGAAGCGGGTGGCGCGCGCCCTCGCCTCCTCGCCGGTGAGGCCCTGCGCCGCGTCGCTGCCGAGACGGGCCAGCGCGGCGTCGGGGCCGAGCGCGTGCCACCGCACGGCATCAGCGGTTTCGGGCCCGGCGCCGTGTTCGTCAGTGCGTGCCATGGAGGAAGATCACATAGGAATTCAGCAGATACATCGTGAACAGGCCGAAGCTGATCCAGCCGACGGTTTGGAAGATGCGCCGCTGCGGGCGATACAATATGCCGGCGATCAGCAGGCCCGACATGATGACGGCGGACAGCGCCGACACGACATGCACCGGCGAGACCCGGTAGAGGATCGGGCCCTGCCGGTAGAACAGGTCGTCGATGCCGAGGATAAGGATGTTGAACATGTTGCTGCCGAGCAGGTTCGCCATCGCCATGTCCACGGCGCCGATGCGGACGGCGACGACGCTGACCACCAGTTCCGGCAGCGAGGTGACGGCGGCGACCAGCAGCGTGCCGACGAAGGTCTGTTGCCAGCCCATCGCCGCGGCCAGCGCCACGGCGACGAATGGCAGCGCCGTGCCGGTGACGACGACGACCGCCGAAGCGAGCGCATAGCTGCGGACCGCCGTGCCGAGCGTGGTTCCGGCATAGCGGTCGGCCGCGTCTTCGGCGGCGTCCTCGCGGTGGTCGCGCTCGTAGAAGAAGACGGCGCGGGCGCCGAGCGCGTAAAGCAGGAAGATGATCGGCGTGTAGCCGCCGACCCCGAATGCGGCGAAGGCCATGCCCTGGCCGTGCAGGGCGATGTTCATGCCGACGAAGCCGATCAGCACGACGCCGAAGCCGGCGGAGAGGATGTGCCCCTGGCGCACGCGGCGGTAGACGCTCTCGCCGCGCTGCATGAAGTCGAGCACGATCAGGATCGCGAGGTTGAAGACGCAACTGCCGAAGACATCGCCCACCGCGGTGTCCGGCGCGTTGGCGATGGTCACGGCGCTGAGGCCGGTCGCGAGTTCGGGCAGCGAGGTGATGGCGGCGACGAGGATCAGGCCGATCCAGCCGCCGGTCAGGCCCGTCTTCACCGCGATGATATCGCCGTTGCGCGACAGCACCGGCCCGGCGGCGCCGACCAGCGCGAGACAGGCGAAGAAGGCGAGCCAGATTTCGGCGGGCGTCATCGCCGGGCGCGCCCGAAGGGGATGGTCCGTCCGCCGCCGGTCCCGACGAAGGCGGGACAGGGCGATTTTCGCTCGCTGCTCGACATGTCCGAAGCCCGATCGCGCTGTGAGGCCTATCGATCCCATGCCGGAGGGTTTGCGGCATTGAGGGAAATCAACGCGCCGGCCGGGGTGACGGAAGCCGATGAGCCGCTATGCGCCTGAAACGGGGATGGCGGCGTTGCCGGTCGATGCGGCGCGGGCGGCGGCATCGAGAACCGCCATGACCGCGAGCGCCTCGTCAGGCCGCACGGGATTCGGCGCGCGGCCGAGCAGCGCCTCGCGCAGCGCCGCGTAGAATGCCCGGTGGTCGCCGGCCGGCGCGGGCAAGGACAGCGGGGGGCTGGTGCCGTCGAGGAGGAGCAAATCGTCGGGATCCTCGCCCCAGCCGGGCGCGCCGGGGATCATGCCGGCGCGAAGCTGGTCTTCCTGCCGATCGGCCGCGCGCTTGACCAGGGTTCCCGCCTCGCCGTGGACGACGAAGCGATGCGATCCGCCCGCCGCCAGCATGCCGGCGTGCAGGATCACGCGCAGGGCGGGATATTCGAGGACGACATGCGCCCAGTCCTCGACCGTGGCGCCCTGCCGCTGGGCGGCGAAACTCGCGATGACCCGCGACGGAGATCCGAACAGGCAGAGCGCCTGGTCGACGAGATGCGGACCGAGATCGAGCCAGAGCCCGGCGCCGGGGCCCGCGGCCTCGCGCCAGCGCGGGCGGACCTGGGGGCGGAACCGGTCGACATGGGATTCGAAGTGGCGGACCGCGCCGATGCGGCCGGTTTCGATCGCCTGGCGGATGGCGAGGAAATCGCTGTCCCAACGGCGGTTCTGGAAGACCGCGACATGGCGATGCGCCGCTTCGGCCGCGGCGACCACGGCCTGCGCATCGGCGTGCGAGAGGGCAAAAGGCTTGTCGACGACGACATGCTTGCCGGCGGCGAGGGCCATTTCGGCGAGCGGGCGATGCGAGTCGTTCGGCGTGGCGATGACGACGAGGTCGATATCGTCGCGCCGGAGGAGCGCGGCGGGGGCCTGCTCGACCGCGATGCCGGGCAGGTCGGCCTGCACTTTCGCCGCATCGCTTGAGGCGACCGCGACGAGCGAATAGCCGGCCGTGGCCCTGATGAGCGGGGCGTGAAACGTGCGGCCGGCATAGCCGTAGCCGATCAGCCCCGCGCGGATATGTCGTTCGTCGTCGGCCATCCCGTCGTCTCCGTCCCGATGCGGTTGCAGGATGGCGATTGCAGCGGCGGGGGATGACCGTCAAGCGCCGGGCGCGGCTATGCGACCGCGGTCAGGATCGCGCGGCGGATGAGGGTTTCGAACAGTTTCAGCTTGTAGACGTTCTTCGCGAGCGGCGTCGCCCCGGCGAGGGCGGCGTGCGCGGCCTCGCGGGCGGCATCATCGTCGATGACCCGTCCGCGCAGCGCCGCTTCCGCGGCGCGCGCCCGATGCGGCACCGGGGCCGCCGCGCCGAGGATGATGGCGGCGCGCGTGCAGGTTCGGGCAGTATCCATCTCGATCAGCACGGCGACGTCGGCCAGCGGCCAGTCCATCGAATCGCGCTCGCCCTGGCGCAGATGCGCCATGCGGGCGCCGGACGGCGGAGTGGGCAGGACGATCGCGGTCAGGATTTCGTGCGGCTGGAGATCGTTCTCGCGTTGCAGGTCGATGGCCGGCCCGACGAGGAAATTCTCGAGCCTGACGCGGCGGGAGGTTCCGTGGGCATCGACGAGGTCGACGAAGGCGCCGAGCGCGACAAGGACCGTTGCCGCCGTGGAGGGATGCACGATCGCGCAGGGATGGTTGTCGAAGATCGCGTGATACTGGTTCTCGCCATTGAGCGCGAAACAGTGTCCGCCGCCCTTGCGCAGGCAGCGATAGGCGGCGGAGCGGAAATACCAGCAGCGGGGCCGCTGGAGCAGATTGCCGCCGAGCGTTGCCACGTTGCGGATCTGCGGGCTGGCCGAGTGGCCGATGGCCGAGGCCAGCGCGGGATAGCGCTCGCGGACGAGCGGATGCGCGGCGATGCCGGCGAGCGTGGCCGCCGCGCCGATGTGAAGCCCGTCGGCATCCTCGCGGATCGCGTCGAGACCGGGAATGTCGATGACGCTCACCAGCATGGCGGGCGCCACCAGTTCTTCCTTGAGCAGGCCGAGCACGTCGATGCCGCCGGCGCGCAGGAGCGCGACGCCGTGCGCCGGGCCGGCGCGGGTCATCGCTTCCGCCATTGTCGTGGACGTGGCGGCGGCCGCGGCGGCGATCGTCGGGGCGCGGAGCGTGGCGAACGGTTTCATGGGGGCAGGTTCCGGGACGGAGAGCCGCCGAGCGCCGCCAGCACCGCGGCCGGGGTCATCGGCAGGGTCGGCAGGCGGATGCCGATGGCGTTGCGGACGGCGTTGGCGATCGCCGGCGCGGTGGCGATGTTCGCCGGCTCGGCGATGCCGTAGGCATCGGTTGCGCTGTTGGCCTCGTAGTTTTCGAGGAGGACGACGTCGATCGCGGGGGTCTCGTACGGTCCGGCGATCTTGTATTGCTCGAGATCGGGGTTGACCATGCGGCCGGTGTGGCGGTCCATGATGCGGTCCTCGAACAGCGCGTAGGACAGGCCCATCAGGATGCCGCCATGAACCTGGCTTTCGATCTGACGCGGGTTCATCGGGCGGCCGCAATCCTGGACGGCGAGCACGCGCTCGACCCGGATGATGCCGGTTTCGGTATCGACCGCGACGGCGGCGAACTGCACGCCGCCGAGATCCTGCCGGGCCGTCGCCGCGTCGCCGTAGCGTTGCCCGAAGCCGGCGTAATCGTCGGCGCGGGAGGCGACTTCGCTGATGGAATCCG
>NZ_AFPR01000211.1:0-1179 GCF_000219295.1 Acidiphilium sp. PM | reverse complement strand
CTGGTCACGCTCGCGATCCTCGTGCTCGCGGCCGGATTCGGCTCGCACGGCGCCTTCTGGAGCCGGGTCAATCTCGACAATCTCCTGGTCGGCAGCGCGATCACGCTGATCCCGGCGATCGGCATGACCGTGGTGATCCTCACCGGCGGGATCGACGTCTCGACCGGCTCGATGCTCGGCCTCTGCACCGCGATCGGCGGCACCTGCTTCGCCGCCGGCTGGAGCATTGCCGCGACGATCCCGGTCTTTCTCCTCTCCGGCGCCGCCTTCGGCCTGATCAACGCGCTGCTGATCATCAACGGGCGCATCCCGCCGGTGATCGCGACGCTGGGCACGCTGAGCATCTACCGCATGTTCGTCTTCATCGTGCTCGGCGGCAACTGGATCACCCAGATTCCGCCGGCGCTGACGATGATCTTCGTGGTCGACCACCTGGCCTTCCTGCCGGTGGTCGCCGTCATCGCCCTCGTCCTGCTCGCCGCCGGCATGGTCTTCCTGCGGTATTTCCGCTGGGGCCGGCACGTCTACGCGCTCGGCAACAACGAGGAGGCCGCCCGCCTCGCCGGCATCAAGCCCGAGCGGATCAAGCTCGCCGCCTATGTGATGCTCGGCCTGCTCACCGGCCTCGCGGCCCTGCTCACCCTCGGCCAGAGCCCGATGGCGCAGACATCGACGGGCAGCGGCTTCGTGCTGCAGGTGATCGCCGCCGTCGTGCTCGGCGGCACGGCGCTGAGCGGCGGCCGCGGCACGCTGCTCGGCACGCTGCTCGGCACGCTCATCGTGCAGGTCGTCGATGACGCGATCGTGCTGCTGCACATCCAGCCCTTCTGGGGCGGCGTCGCCCTCGGCGCGGTGATCCTGGCCTCGATCGGCGCCGGCGCGAAACGCGAAGCGATGGAGACACGCTGATGCACGCTTCCGGCTTCGAACGAACCCGCCCCGTCCTGCTGCTCGCCATGGCGGTGCTCGCCCTTCTCGGCTTCGCCATCGGCCACCCCGCGATCCTCTCCGGCGCCAATCTCTCGAGCATGGCGGTGTTCGGCGTCGAGATCGGCATGATCGCCCTCGGCCAGACCTTCGTGATCTGCGGCGGCGATACCGGGATCGATCTGTCGGTCGGCGCGACGATGGCGCTCTCCCAGGTGATTCTCGGCCGCCTGCTGCATGGCGGCCTGCCCT
>NZ_AFPR01000212.1:0-1417 GCF_000219295.1 Acidiphilium sp. PM | reverse complement strand
TGGCGGCGGCCACCGGCTGCGCGGTGCGCCGCGCCGTCGCCGTGCCGATCGACCTCGATGCCGCGCTCGACCGGCTCTACCCCGATCCCGGCGAGACGGCGGCGGCCGAGGCGGTGGCCGAGGAGGCGGCGCCGAGCGAGGCGGATGCCGAACGCCTGCGCGATCTCGCCAGCGAGGCGCCGGTGATCCGCCTGGTCAACCAGCTCATCGCCCGCGCGGTCGAAACCCGCGCGTCGGACATCCATATCGAGCCCGAGGAAGACCGCCTGCGCGTCCGCTACCGTCACGACGGCGCGCTGGTCGAGGCGGAAACCCACCCGGCGGCGATGGCGCCGGCCATCGTCTCGCGGGTCAAGATCATGGCGCGGCTCGACATCGGCGAGCGCCGCCTGCCGCAGGATGGCCGCATCCGCCTGCCGGTGCGCGGCCACGAGGTCGATTTCCGCGTCTCCTCGATCCCGACGATGCATGGCGAGACCATCGCCATCCGCGTGCTCGACCGCAGCGCGATGACCTTCGAGTTCGGCGCGCTCGGCCTCGACCCCGCCATCGTCGCCGCCTTCCGCGCCGCACTCGCGGCACCCAACGGCATCGTGCTCGTCACCGGCCCGACCGGCAGCGGCAAGACGACGACGCTCTACACCGCCCTGCTCGGCCTCGACCGCGCCAGCCGCAAGATCGTCACCATCGAGGACCCGATCGAATACCGCCTCGCCGGCATCAGCCAGAGCCAGGTCAAGCCGCAGATCGGACTGGATTTCGCCCAGCTCCTCCGCGCCATCCTCCGGCAGGACCCGAACGTGATCATGGTCGGCGAGATCCGCGACCTCGAAACCGCGCAGATCGCCGCCCGCGCCGCGCTGACCGGCCATCTCGTGCTCTCGACGCTGCACACCAATTCGGCGGTCGCGACCATGACCCGCCTGCGCGACATGGGGCTCGAACCCTATCTCGTCGCCTCGGTGCTGCGCGGCGTGCTTGCCCAGCGGCTGATCCGCCGGCTCTGCCCCGCCTGCCGGCGAACCGCGCCGGCAAGCCCGGCCGAGGCGGCGCAACTCGGCATCGCTGCCGGCACGCCGCTCAACCACCCCGCCGGCTGCCCCGAATGCCGCAACACCGGCTATCGCGGCCGCATGGCAATCGCCGAATTCCTCACTCCCACCGCCGAGCTTGCCGCCCATCTCGCCGCCGGCGCCGGCGAGGCGGAGCTGGCCCGCGTCGCCGGCCTGCGCAGCCTGGCGGACGCCGCGCGCGATGCGGTGCTGGCCGGCGAAACCTCGCTCGCCGAATGCCTGCTCGCATGATGACGCGCGATCATGCCTGATTTCGTCTTCCGCGTGATCGACCGCGCCGGCGCCCCCGCCCGCCTCGCCATCGACGCGGCGAGCGAGGCCGAGGCGATCGAGACGATCAAGCG
>NZ_AFPR01000213.1:0-5952 GCF_000219295.1 Acidiphilium sp. PM | reverse complement strand
CAGCCACCGCGCATCCGGCCGGCGTCCCCGGCGCTGTCGAGCGCCTGTCCGGCGTGGTGCGCACCGCACCACCATCGCCCGGCCCGCTCTATGTCGAAATCCCCGGCTTCGGGTCCACCACCGACGCCATGAACATGCGCGCGCGGCTCGCCGGCATGCCGGGCGCGATCCTCCCGCAATCCGCCGGCGGCCGCACCCTCTATGCGCTGCGCCTCGGCCCCTATGCCAGCGTGCCCGCCGCCGATGCGGCGCTGCGTTCGCTGCTCGACCGCGGCGTCGCCGGCGCCGAGATCGTGGTCCGGTGAGCCGGCAGGGCGTCTTCATCACGCTCGAAGGCGGGGAGGGGGCCGGCAAGTCGACGCAGATTGCCCGCCTTGCCGCCCGGCTTCGCGCCGCCGGGCACGAGGTTCTGACCACCCGCGAGCCGGGCGGCACGCCCGGGGCCGAAGCGATTCGCGCGCTGATGCTCGACCCCGCGCGCCATTTCGCGCCGCTGGCCGATACGCTGCTGGTCTTCGCCGCCCGCGCCGACCATGTCGCGGCCATCATCCGCCCGGCGCTCGAACACGGCGCCGTCGTGCTGTGCGACCGTTTCACCGACTCGACGATGGCGTATCAGGGCCACGGCCTGGGCGTGGACCGCGCGGCGATCGCAACCCTCGGCGCGATGATCGGCGCCACGCCCGATCTCACGCTGATCCTCGACCTGCCGGACGCCATCGCCCATGCGCGACTGGCGCACCGCGGCGGCGCCGCCGACCGCTACGAACAGTTCGATACCGGCTTTGCCACCCGCGTCGCTGACGGCTTCCGCGCCATCGCGGCTGCCGAGCCGGATCGTTGCGTCCTGGTCGATGCCGCCGGCGGGATCGAGGACGTCACCGAAACCCTCGCCGGCCTCATCCGCGCCCGGCTCGGCCTCGCCATCGCCTGATGCTGCCGCCCCGCGCCAATCCCGAGCTTCGGGGCCATGACGACGCCGTTGCCGAACTCTTCCGCGCCGCGACCGGCGCGCGCCTGCACCATGCCTGGCTGATCGCCGGCCCGCCCGGAATCGGCAAGGCCACGCTCGCTTTCCGCTTCGCCCGCTGGCTGCTCGCCGGCGCCCGCACGCCAGACCTGTCGCTCCCCGCGCGCGATCCCGCCTTCCGCCGCATCGCCACCGGCGCGCATGCCGACCTTCTGGTCATCGAGCGCCGCTACGACGAGAAGCGCAAGCGGATGCAGGGCGAAATCGTGGTCGACACGGTCGCCGCCGCCGGCCGCTTCCTGCGGCTCACACCGGGCGAGGGGGGGTGGCGCGTCGTCATCGTCGACGGGGCCGAGGCGCTGAACCGCAACGCCGCCAACGCGCTGCTCAAGCTGCTCGAGGAACCGCCGGCGCGGGCGATCTGGCTGCTGGTCTGCCACGCGCCCGGCCGCCTGCTGCCCACCATCCGCAGCCGCTGCCGCCGGCTGGACCTCGACCCGCTGCCGGTCGACACCGTCAGCAGCCTGCTCGCGGCCGCTCTGCCCGACCTTCCCGCCGAACGCCGCACGGCCCTGGCCGCGCTGGCCGAAGGCTCGATCGGCCGCGCCTTGTCCCTCGCCGATGCCGATGGCCTCGCCCTGGCCGGCCTCGTGGGCGAAGCGCTCGCCGGTCCGCTCCCGCCCGCGCGCGACGCCGCCATCGCCGATACGATCGCCCGCGCCGATGACGGGTTCGCCACCTTCGCCGACCTGCTGCGCGCCGCCCTGGCCACCGAAACCCGTGCCGCCGCCCGTGCCAAACCGTCGCCCGCGCTTGATGGCCGCGCCCGCCTCTGGCAGGACTTCGGCAGGATCGCGGCGGAGGTCGACGGTCTCAATCTCGACCCGCGTGCGGCGGTTCTGACCATGCTCCAGCTTCTCCGAGTGCCATGACCCGAAAATTCTACATCACGACCCCGATCTATTACGTGAACGGCGCGCCCCATATCGGCCACGCCTACACCTCGGTCGCCGCCGACGTGCTCGCGCGCTTCAAGCGGCTCGACGGGTTCGACGTGCATTTCCTCACCGGCACCGACGAGCATGGCCAGAAGGTCGAGGCCACCGCCCGCGCGAACAACATCGCCCCGCAAGAGTTCACCGACCGCATCGCCGGCGAGTTCCGCGCCATGGCGCAGGCGATGAACATCTCGAACGACGATTTCATCCGCACCACCGAGCCCCGCCACATCCGCTCCTGCCAGGCGATCTGGCAGGCGATCGAGCGGGCAGGGGCCATCGAGCTCGGCCATTACGAGGGCTGGTACGCCGTCCGCGACGAGGCCTTCTACGATGAAAGCGAGCTCGTCACCGGCGCGGACGGCATCAAGCGCTCGCCCTTCGGCGCGCCGGTCGAGTGGGTGCGCGAACCCTCGTATTTCTTCAAACTCAGCACGTTCCAGGATCGTCTTCTGAAACTGTATGAAGACAATCCGGAGTTCATCCAGCCCGCTTCCAGCCGCAACGAGGTGCTCTCCTTCGTCCGCTCCGGCCTGCGCGACATCTCGATCAGCCGCACCAGCTTCAAATGGGGCATTCCGGTGCCCGGCGCGCCCGATCACGTCATGTATGTCTGGATCGACGCGCTGACCAACTATCTCACCGCCTGCGGCTATCCGGACATGGACGCGCCGCTGATGAAATACTGGCCGGCGGACCTGCATCTGGTCGGCAAGGAAATCACCCGCTTCCACGCCGTCTACTGGCCGGCGATGCTGATGGCCGCCGGCCTGCCGGTTCCCCGCCGCATCTTCGCCAATGGCTGGTGGACGATCGAGGGCGAGAAGATGAGCAAGTCGCTCAACAATGCCCTGGCCGTCGAGCCGCTGATCGCGGAATTCGGGCTCGACCAGCTGCGCTTCTGCCTGCTGCGCGAAATGCCCTTCGGCAACGACGGCAATTTCTCCCGCCGTTCGGTCATCACGCGGATCAATGTCGAGCTCGCCAACGATCTCGGCAACCTCGCCCAGCGCACGCTCTCCTTCATCGCCAAGAACGCTGGCGGCGTGGTGCCCGAAGCGGGTCCCGCCGCCGAGGCCGATCACGCGCTGCGCGCCATCGCCGACGGCCTGCCGGACCGCATGCGCGATGCGATGGATCGCCTGGCCTATCAGGAGGCGATCGAGGAGGTCTGGAAACTCGTCCGCGCCGCCAACGCCTATATCGACCACCAGGCTCCCTGGGCCTTGCGCAAGACCGACCCGCAGCGGATGCTGACTGTGCTGCGGACCCTCTGCGAGGCGCTGCGCGTCGTCGGCATCCTGCTGCAGCCCTTCATGCCGGAAGCCATGGCGAAACTGCTGGACCAGCTTGCCCTTCCGGCGGATCGGCGGGGTTTCGCGTCACTCGCCACCCCGCTCGACGCTGGCGCAGTTCTGCCGCCGCCGTCCGGCTTGTTCCCCCGGATCGTCGAGCCCGCTTCCTGAATCACGCAGCAATCGAATCGCGAACCTCGAACAGGGCATAATTCGCGATCCGGGCCAGGCCGGGCGGAGCTATTCCCGCTCGCGCGAGATCCAACCCCGGATTTCGGCGGCCAGCCTGCCGTGCCGCACGCCAAGGCGGCCGGCGAACAGATCCACACTGCCGCAGCGCAGCGTAACGTCCGAGCCGCGCGGCGCATTGATCGGGATGATGTCGCCGACGCGCAGGTCCATCACCGCCCCCAACTTCATCGTCTGTTCGTCGAGCACGGCCTCGAGTTCGATATCCGTGTGCCAGAGTTCCTCGGCGAGATGGCTTTCCCAGATGGAGTCGCGGCCGAACTTCTCGCCCATGAACTGCTGCAGCAGCAGTTCGCGCACCGGTTCCAGCGTCGCGAAGGGCAGGATGATGTCGATCATGCAGTTGCGCCCTGCCGAGTGCAGGCTGAGCCGCGCGGTCAGCGCCACGCCCGAATTCCGTCCGATCGTCGCGAATCGCGGATCGGTCTCGGTGCGCTCGAAATCGAACGTCACGTCGCAGATCGGCGCGAAACTGTTTCTAAGATCGTGCAGCACCACCCGGATCAGCCGCTCGGTCAGGTTGCGGCTGATGGAGGTCACCGGCTTGGGCAGTTGTCCGGTCGCGGCGGCAACCCGACGGCCGCCGAGCAGGATCTCGGTCAGGTTGCTCACCGTCATGGCGTCGACATGGATCAGCCCGAGATTGTCCCACTCCCGCGCGCGGAACACGCCCAGCAGCGCCATCGGCGCGATCTCGGCAAAGCTGTCTGCCAACCGCCGCGAGGCCAGCCGCGTCAGCCGGACTTCCACATTGTCCTGAAACAGGTTGCGCAGCGAGCCGGCCAGGATTCGCGACAGCCGCTCGAAGACGACTTCCGCCATCGGCAGCCGCTCATAGCTGTCCGCCCGGCCATAAAGCAGCCGGCTGGCTTCCTGCTCTGCTTCCGGCTCCGGTTGCAGAGCGTCGTCCTCAAGAGCGCCCCCGCCCGAGAGAATCGAGTCGATCTCCTCCTGCGCGAGTTGTGTCGCGCTGTCGGTCCTGTTCGTTCGAGCCTGCCCGCTCATCCGCTCCTCTACTCCCGCCGGGCCATGCGACTGGCCCGCTCCTCGATCCGCCGACACCATGCCCCAACCGGGTTAACAAAGAATTGAGAACGCAATCGAAACGCAGCCGACACCGAACGTCGTCGATCCGTTACACGCCGGCGTCATTCTGTCGCGATGCGGGCGGCGTCGGATCATCGCAGCGAGCGGGCCGGACTTCTGGCGGGCATCGGGCTGGTTTTCGCGGCGTCGCTCGCGGCACGCCTGCACGGGCTCGGGGCCAAGCCGCTTTGGCTGGATGAGGTCATCACCTTCACCCGCGCCGGACGGCCGCTGCACGGCCTCGTGCTCGATTCGCTGCGCAACCACCATCTGCCGGGCTTTTTCGTGATCGAGCGCGCCGCGCTACTGCTCGCGCCGAAGGCCGCGCAGGTGGCGGCGTTGCGCCTTGTCCCGGCACTCGCCGGGGCCGCCTGCGCGGCGCTGGTCTTTGCCATCGCCTGGTCGGCCGGCGGACGGAGCGGCGCCTGGCTTGCCGGCCTGCTGATGGCCTTCGCGCCGCTGCAGGTCGCATTCGGCCAGGAAGCCCGGTCCTACACGCTGATGATGGCGCCCCTGCTGCTGGCGCTGCACGGTCTGCTTGGCCTCGTGCGCGCGCCCGATGCGCCCTGCCGCCGCCCCTGGCTGAATTTCGGTCTCGGCACCGCGGGCGCGCTGCTGGTGCTCCCGGATGCGCTTCCCTGGCTGGCGGCGGCGACGCTCGCGATACTCGCCGCCGCCCTGCCGCGGAGCCGCGACCGCATCGGGCTTCTCCGCCGCTGGGTCGCGCTGAATGCCGCCCTCCTGTTGCTGGTGGCGCCGGCCTATGCCTTGTTGCTGCTGGTGCCGCCCCAGGGTCCGATGGCAGGGTTCGCCTGGATTCCGCCGCCTTCCGCATCGTTCCTGTGGGCCGACGCCGCCAGTCTCTATTTCATGCGCGACGCGACGATGGTGACGATGCGGCTGCTGCCACCCGTCCTGCCCGGGCTCGCCGCCGCAATGGCGCTACTCGCCATCCTCGGTCTCTGGCGCCTCCGGCGCGCCCGCGCCGAGGCACTGGTGCTGCTGATCGTCTGGCTTGGCCTGCCGATCGCCCTCGGCGTCGTCTCGCTCGTCCACCCGGTGATGCTGCCGCGCTACCTGCTCTGGAGCGCGCCGCCCTTCTTCGTTCTCGCCGGCCTCGGCATCGAAGCCCTGCCGCCACCTGCGAGGCTGGCGGCGCTGCCGGCCGCCGCCGCCGTGCTGCTGTTCAATCTCGCGCCCTACTACCATGCCGAAACCAAGCCCCGCTGGGATCTGGCGGCGGCCCGGCTCGCCGCGCGCGCCACGGCGGGCGACGTCATCCTGGCAAGCGACGGTGCGGCCTGGGCCATGCTCGGCCATTACGATCCCGCCCTCGCGCCGCTCGTCACCCAGC
>NZ_AFPR01000214.1:0-1847 GCF_000219295.1 Acidiphilium sp. PM | reverse complement strand
CGGCCGGGTTGCCCCGCCGCCTTGTGCCAGCCGAACGCGGGAGCGGCCAACGTCGCGCCGGTCAGGTCGGCGCCGATTTCCAACACACCGCCGCCCGCCTGGTCGCGATAGGTCACCGTCAGCGGCGCCGCCCCCGACCGCCAGGCGGCGACCGGCAGGCCCATCCGCGCCAAAGCCAGACGTGTGGCGTTGGCCTTGGCCTCGAGCGTGAGCGGCCCGCCAGGCAGCGTCATCGCCGCCGTGAAGCGCGTCGCGGTCGCCGCAACGCGCCCGTTGCCATGCAGGGCGAGATGGTGTGGATCGACCTCCAGCGCCGCGCTGCCGTCTTCGAGCGCCAGTCCCGCGAACGGCAGCGGCAGATGTACGGCGGTCAGAGCCGCATCGGCCCTGATCGCGATATCCGCGAGCGCCAGCCGGCGCTTCAGCGGCACGCTCGCATGGAGCGTCGCCGCCATTTGTCCCGTTGCCCGGTCGAGCTTCAGGGCGGTCGTCTTCAGCCGTAGCGGCGGCTTGCGCAGCAGGCCCAGCGCGTCGGCCAGCCCGCCTGTGGCATGGGCGCCGATGGTTGCCGTCTGGTCGTGCCGGCTGAGCGTGGTGATCCGCATGTTCCCACGCAGTGCGAGACCGTCGAGCCGCCCCGCGGTCGCATCGATGTCGAGCGAATCATCGGCTGCGAAATGCAGTTTACCGGCAAGGGCCGTCATCGCCGGCGCACCGGGAAACCAGTCGAGCGTCACGCCGCTGGCCGCGAACTCGCCCGTCACCGCACCCGGCGCCAGTTTTCCGGTCGCGAGGTCGAAGACAGCATGGAACCGCCCGTCCCGCGCCACTCCCGCCTTGATGTGCCGGGTGACATAGTGCCGCGCGTCGCGCAGCAGGCCCTGCGGCCAGTAGCGCGTCAGGTCGGTCGCCGAAACCTGATCGACCGTCGCATCGATCGCGGCGGGCAGGGCGCCGCGCAGCGCGATCCGCCCCCGCAGCCGCACCGCCGGTCCCGCTGTCCCGTTCGGTCCAGCAAGATCGATGCGCGCATCTGACAGCAATACCTCATTCCGCGTCGCCACCGCGTGGGCCTGCAGGCCGGCGATCGGCACCTGCCCGGTACCCGCCGCAATGCCGCCGGCGGCTGCGCTGACGCCGAGATCGAGCTCCGGTGTCGTGAACCGGCCCACCGGCCACGATGCCGCCAGCATCACCGGCAGGTCGACCGCGGTGAACGGGCTGCCGGGTTTCATCAGCCGCCCCGGATCGAACGGGCCGAGCAATGCGGTCACCCGTCCCGCGCCGGCATCCCCCGCGATCGTCAGGCCGAGCGGGATCACCTCGCCGCCATTGTGGAAATCGGCGCTTGCAGCCCCCCCCATCCGCCCGCCCGGATGGCGGGTAAAGACCAGCGCGCCATCGGTCGCCACCAGCTCCGGTAGCGCGCCGACGGGCTCGATTGCCACATGCGCGTCGGCAATGCGGATCGCCCGGAGCGCCGAAAGATCGAGCAAGCCGGTGCGCGGCGATTGAGAAATCAGCGCGAGCAGTTCGCCCACCGCCTCGGGCGGCGCGGCCAGCCCGCCGGGCGCCTGTAGCGCGGGGCGCAGCACGATGGCGGGATCATGCGCGATGATCCGGATCGGCGTGATCGCGCCCTTGATCAGTGCCGCGAGCGACAGCGTCACCCGCAGCGTCGAGATCCGCGCCGCGACGACCCCCGAGCGGTTGCGGATAGCGATGTCGGCGAGACGCAGGTCGATCGGCGCGCCGCCGCGCCGGAACCCTTCCCAGGCCAGCCCGGCCCGCCCAACCGTGACCGTCAGCCCCGGCTCGGCGGCACTTACCGCCGCCCCGATCCGCGC
>NZ_AFPR01000215.1:0-6365 GCF_000219295.1 Acidiphilium sp. PM | reverse complement strand
GCTTCGGCACCTTCGTCTTTGCCACCTTCGCCGGGCTCTGGGTCGGCGCACTGATCTTCGGCCAGGTCGCCGACCGGTTCGGCCGCCGCGCCGTCTTCACCGGCTCGCTGCTGTGGTACATGGTCTGCACCGCGATCATGGCGTTCCAGACCAGCGGCCTCGCGCTCGATATCTGGCGCTTCATCGCCGGCATCGGCATCGGCGTCGAACTCGTCACCATCGATACGTTCATATCCGAGATCATCCCACGCGGCGAGCGCGGCAAGGCCTTCGCGGTGAACCAGTTCATCACCTTCCTCGTGGTGCCGCTGATCGCGTTCCTGGCCTATGCCATGAAGGGCAGCAAGCCGTTCGGGCTGGACTACTGGCGGGTGCTGATCCTGATCGGCTCGGTCGGCGCCGTCGTGGTGTTTGCCCTGCAGCGCGGCATTCCGGAAAGCCCGCGCTGGCTGGCCCGCCACGGCAGGATGGCGGAGGCGGAGGCGATCGTCGCCGACATCGAGCGGCGGGTGACGGCGGAGACCGGCGCGGCCCTGCCGCCATTGCAGCCGGCGGCCCCGGAAGAGGAAGGCGCCGGATCGATCATGGAAATCTTCGGCGCCGAATACCTGCGGCGGACGATCATCCTGTCCATCTTCAACATGGCGCAGGTGATCGGCTTCTACGGCTTCGCCGCCTGGGTGCCGACGCTGCTGATCCATCGCGGCATCACCGTCACCCACAGTCTCGAATACGCCTTCATCATCGCCATCGCCAATCCGTTCGGCCCGCTGCTCGGCACGGTCTTCGCCGACCGGATCGAGCGCAAGACGCAGATCATCGGCGCGCTCGTCGTCATGACGGTCGTGATCGGCCTGTTCGCGCAGAGTTCGGCGCCGCCGGTGCTGATCGCCCTTGGCGTGCTGTTCACGCTGGCCTCGAACGTGATGTCCTTCGCCTATCACGGCTACCAGCCGGAGCTGTATCCGACCCGGATCCGCGCCCGCGCGGTCGGCTTCGTATATTCGTGGAGCCGGCTGGCGGCGGCCTTCGCCGGGCTCGCGATCGGCGTGCTGCTCGCCCGGTACGGCGTGCCGGGAGTGGCCGTGTTCATCGCCGTCGCCATGCTGGTGGGCATCGCGATGATCGCGCTCGGTCCCTCGACCAGGGGACTCGCGCTCGAGCAGATCAACCACTGAGCGAAGTTTCGCCGGCCGGCTGATTGGCGGGCCGGCGAAATTGGGCTAGGCCAGCGCGCATGAGCCGCACTGCAAGCATCACGCGCACTACATCCGAAACATCGATCGAACTGATGCTCGACCTCGATGGCACCGGCAACACCGACATCGCCACCGGAATCGGGTTCTTCGACCACATGCTGACCGCGCTCGGCCGGCACGCCATGCTCGACCTGATCGTCCGCGCCGAGGGCGACCTGCATATCGACGCCCACCACACGGTGGAGGATGTCGGCATCGTGCTTGGCCAGGCGATTCGCGAGGCGCTGGGCGACAAGCGCGGCATCACCCGCTTCGGCTTCGCCGCGACCCCGATGGACGAGGCGCTGTGCGAGGCCGCGATCGACCTTTCCGGGCGGGGGTTACTGGTGTTCGACGTGCCGTTCGAGCGACCGATGCTCGGCGACATGGACACCCAGCTGGTTCAGGAATTCTTCCAGGCGCTGACCGCCAATGGCGGCTTCGCCCTGCATCTGACCCGCCGCGCCGGCCACAACGCGCATCACGTGGCCGAGGCCGCGTTCAAGGCGGCGGCACGGGCGCTGCGCATGGCCGTCGAGCCCGATCCGCGGGCCGCGGGCGCGATCCCCTCGACCAAGGGGGTGCTGTGAGGATTGCGGTCATCGATTACGGCAGCGGCAATCTCGCCTCGGCGGCGCGCGGGCTTGAACTCGCCGCCTCCCGTCTCGGGCTCGATGCCACCGTCTCGATTACCGACGACCCGGATATCGTTGCCGGTGCCGACCGGATCGTGCTGCCCGGCCAGGGCGCATTCGCCGACTGCGCGCACGGGCTCGCCGCGCGCCCGGGCCTCGCCGCCGCGATGCATCGGCGGGTCGAGGCCGGGGCGCCGTTTCTTGGCATCTGCGTCGGCATGCAGCTGATGGCCGAACGCGGTCTCGAACACGAAATCACCCCCGGATTCGGGTGGATTCGCGGCGACATCGCGCCGATTCGCGCAGACGGCCTGCGCCTGCCGCACATGGGCTGGAACGAACTCGCCTTCACCCCCGGCGCGCACCCGCTGCTCGACGGGCTCACGCCGGGCGACCATGCGTATTTCGTGCATTCCTACGCCCTGCGCACGGATGATCGCGGACCGGTGATCGCGACCACATCATATGGTGAAGAGATCGTGGCAATGGTTGCAACCGGCAACCGGGCGGGTACACAATTCCACGTTGAGAAAAGCCAGGAGGTCGGCCTGACCATTCTGGCGAATTTCCTGCGCTGGATGCCATGATGACCCAACCGGACCTCTGCGACCTTCCTCCCCCGTCGAGCATGCAGGTCGATCGCCTGACCGCGATCGCCGATGACGACATGCAGACGCTGTGCGAGGCCGCCGATGCGGCGATCATCGATGGCGGCGGCTTCGGCTGGCTCCGCCCACCAGGACGCGCGGCGCTGGAGCAGTATTTCCGCGGCGTCGTGATGGTGCCGGAACGCGAACTGTTCGTCGGCCGGATGGACGGGGTGATCTACGGCGCCGCCCAGCTTGTCCGCCCGCCACGCAACAACGAGGCGCAGGCCTTCGGCGCGACGCTCGCGCATAATTTCGTCGCCCCCTACGCACGCGGCCACGGCCTGGCTCGCCTCATCGTCGAGCGGGTCGAAGACCGCGCCCGCGCCCTCGGCTATCAGGTGCTCAACCTTGATGTCCGCGCGACCCAGGACGCCGCGATCGCCCTCTACGAGCGTGCTGGCTTCGTCCGCTGGGGTACGCACCCGGCCTATGCCCGCACCGACGGGCAGACGATCGCAGGGCATTTCTACTACAAGTTGTTGCAGGCTTCCTGACATGGCGCTGACCCTCTACCCGGCGATCGACCTCAAGGATGGCGCCTGCGTGCGTCTGCGCCGCGGCGAGATGGACCAGGCGACGGTCTATGCCGAGGATCCGGCCGCCCAGGCCCGCGCCTTCGAGGCCGCCGGATTCACAGCACTGCACGTGGTTGACCTGAACGGCGCTTTTGCCGGGCGGCCGGTGAACGGCGAGGCGGTGCGCGCGATACTCGCCGCGGTGGCGATGCCGGTGCAGCTCGGCGGTGGCATCCGTGACATGGCGGGCATCGCCGCCTGGATCGAGCTTGGCATCTCGCGCGTCATTCTCGGCAGCGCCGCGGTGAAGAACCCTGCCCTGGTGCGCGAGGCGGCGGCCGCCTTTCCGGGGCGGATCGTCGTCGGCATCGACGCGCGGGATGGCATGGTCGCCACCGAGGGATGGGCCGAAACATCGTCACTGCCGGCGACCGAGATGGCGATGCGCCTGCAGGATGCCGGCATCGCCGCCATCATCCACACCGATATCGCGCGCGACGGCATGCTTCAGGGCCTCAATCTCGACGCCACCGAAGCCCTCGCCGCCGCCATCGCCATCCCGGTGATCGCCTCGGGCGGCTTGGCCGGCATCGAGGACATCCGCAACCTGCGCGCCGCCGCCGCCCGGACGCCCAATCTGGCCGGCACGATCATCGGCCGCGCCCTCTACGATGGCCGGATCGACCCGCAGGCCGCGCTGGCGGAGGCCGCCGCATGCTGAAGCTGCGCGTCATTCCCTGCCTCGACGTGAAGGACGGGCGCGTGGTCAAGGGGGTGAACTTCGTCTCGCTGCGCGATGCCGGCGACCCGGTGGAGCAGGCCGTGGTCTATGACCGCGCGGGCGCCGACGAACTCACCTTTCTCGACATCACCGCGAGCCATGAGAATCGCGACACGATCATCGACGTGGTCGGCCGCACCGCAGCCAGAGTGTTCCTGCCGCTGACCGTCGGCGGCGGCATCCGCAGCACGGATGACATGCGCCGCCTGCTGCTGGCCGGAGCCGACAAGTGCAGCATCAATTCGGCAGCCATTTCCCGCCCGGATTTCATCAACGAGGCGGCACGGAAATTCGGCAGCCAGTGCGTGGTCGTCGCGGTCGATGCGCGGCGCGGCGGCAGGGGTTGGGAAGTGTTCACCCATGGCGGACGGCGCGGCACCGGGATCGACGCGGTGGGCTGGTGCGCCGAGATGGCCGCGCGCGGCGCCGGCGAGATCCTGCTGACCTCGATGGACCGCGACGGCACCGGCCTCGGCTTCGACCTCGACCTGCTGCGCGCCGTGACCGCGCGGGTGAACATTCCCGTGATCGCCTCGGGCGGGGTCGGCACGCTCGCGCATTTCGTCGAAGGCGCCGAGGCGGGCGCGACGGGGCTGCTTGCCGCCAGCGTGTTCCATTTCGGCCAGTTCACCATCGCCGAGGTGAAGGCCGCCCTCGCCGCCGCCGGCCTGCCGGTTCGCCCGGTTGCCTCCCACTAGAGATCGCCATGCCCAAGAAACCCGTGAAATCCGCCGCTGCCGACGCCAAGCCGAAAAAGGTCGCTTCCGCCAAACCCAAGGTGAAGGCGAAGCCGAAGGGAGTGGGCGCCGCGAGCCATCCGCCCGTCCCGCTGCTGAACCCTGCGGCGCCGAACGCTCAGGTGCTCGACCGGCTATGGTCGACCATCCTCGCACGGAAAGCCGCCGATCCGCTGGTCAGTCACTCGGCCCGCCTGCTCTCGCGCGGGGTCAACAAGGTCGCCCAGAAATTCGGCGAGGAATCGGTCGAATGCCTGATCGAGGCAGTCGCTGGCAACCGGACGGCGCTGATCGCTGAAAGCGCCGACGTGCTTTACCACCTGCTGGTCATGTGGGTCGCGGCCGGGGTACGGCCGGAAGATGTGTGGCTGGAACTCCAGCGCCGGGAAGGCATTTCCGGGATCACCGAAAAGGCGTCCCGCCCGATGCTGCTGTCGATCGCGGAAACGAGGAAAATTCCATGAAACCAGGTGTGAGCGGCAAGCCGCCCTATGACGACCAGAACGTCTTCGCCAGGATCCTGCGCGGCGAAATCCCCTGCCGCAAGGTGTATGAGGACGAATTCGCCCTCGCCTTTCACGACATCAACCCGCAGGCGCCGCAGCATGTGCTGGTGATTCCGAAGGGGAAATACGTCTCCTTCGCCGATTTCTCTTCCACCGCCAGCGATGCCGAGATCACCGGCTTCGTGCGCGCGGTCGGCGAGGTGGCGCGGCAGATCGGCGCGGAGGAGACCGGCTACCGGCTGCTCGCCAATATGGGGCCGGACAGCCATCAGGAAGTGCCGCACCTGCACGTGCACGTGTTCGCCGGCCGTCCGCTGGGGCCGATGCTCGTCCGCTGAGCCGATGCTGATCGCGGCCGACCGCCTGTTCCGCGACGGGGCGATCACCGGCCCCGGCGCGGTGGCCATCGAGAACGGGCGGATCGCCGCGGTGCTGGACTACGATCCGGCGAACCCGGACCTGCGGCTTCAGGGCGGCATCCTCGCCCCCGGCCTGATCGACCTGCACAACAACGGTGCCTTCGGCATCGATTGCGCCGAGGCGGATACCGATGGCTTCCGCCATCTCTGCCGGGCCCTCGGCGCGCGCGGTGTCACCAGTTTCGCGCCGACCGTCATCACCGCGCCGTTCGCCTCCCTGCATGGCGCGGCGCGGCGCCTGCGCGCGGCGCTGGCGGCGATGGCGGGCGAACCGGTCGCGCGGATGCCGGGGCTGCATCTCGAAGGCCCGTTCCTCGCACCCAACCGGCGCGGCGCCCATCGCACGGACTGGCTGCGCGATCCGACCGGTGCGGCGCTGGACGAACTTCTGGCCGACCCCGATCTTGCCGCCACCCTGAAGCTCGTCACCCTCGCGCCGGAGCGGCCGGGCGGGCTTGCGGCGGTGCGGCGGCTGACGGATGCGGGGGTGATGGTGGCGCTGGGCCACAGCGACGCCGATGCGACAGAAGCGCAGGCCGCGATCGAGGCCGGCGCCCGCCTGGTGACGCATGTGTTCACCGCGATGCGGCCGTTTCATCATCGCGATCCGGGGCTGATCGGCGTCGCCCTCGCGGATGCGCGGGTGCATGCGTGTTTCATCGCCGATGGCGTGCATGCGGATGCGCTGGCGCTGCGCTTCGGCTTCGCCGCCGCCGGCGCGCGCGCGGTGGCGGTGACCGATTCGGTCAGCCTCGCCGGCCTGCCCGAGGGCAGCACGGCACGCTTCGGCGGCGATTCAGCGCAGGCGCGGGACGGCGCCGCGCGGCGGCCGGACGGATCGCTCACCGGCGCGACGATCACGCTCGATGAAGGGCTACGCCGCC
>NZ_AFPR01000216.1:0-4292 GCF_000219295.1 Acidiphilium sp. PM | reverse complement strand
TCGCCGCATTCTGCACCGCGACGAGGTTGGAGGGCAGGACGAAGCCGATTCCGAGCCCCATGACGAAGCAGTTGAAGACGACGAGGCCGAGCGGGGTCGCGCGCGGCAGCAGGCCGAGCAGGACGAAGCCGGCGGTACCGACGACGAGGCCGCCGATGAGCAGCTTGCGCGTCCGCCCGGTGCGCCGCGCCACCTGGCCGGCGGCGTAGGCGCCGATCGTGCTCGCGATCATGAACGGCATGATGTCCCAGCCGGACTGCGCGGCATTGGCGCGGTAGACCAGCTGGAAGAACAGCGGCAGCAGGAAGATCGCCGAGAACATCGCCAGCGCCGTGAGGAACCCGATCCCGACCAGCCGCACGAAGGAGGCGCTGCCGAACAGCCGCATCGGCAGCAGCGGGACGGCGGCGCGCGCCTCCCACCGCCAGAGGGCGGCGATCAGCGCGAAGCCCGCCGCGAAGATGCCGATCACCGGCGCCGAAAGCCACGGATAGTTCCGCCCGCCCCAGGACAGGCCGATCAGGAAGGCGGTGACGGCGCAGGTGAGCAGGGCCGCGCCCTCGTAGTCGATCCGCCCGCCGCGTGCCACCGTCCTGAGCTGGCGCAGCCCGATCTGGCTCAGCACCAGCGCGGCGAGGCCGAGCGGCACGTTGAACCAGAAGATCCACTGCCACGAGAGATGATCGGTCACCCAGCCGCCGACCACCGGCCCCGCGGTCGAGGCGACGCCCCAGGTCCCGGCCATGTAGGCCTGATACTTGCCGCGCTCGCGCGGGCTGACCACGTCGGCGATCGCCGCCTGCGCGATCGCCATCAGCCCGCCGCCGCCCACCCCCTGCAGCGCCCGCCCGGCGATCAGCCAGGGCAGGGTTTCTGCCGTGGCGCAGACGCAGGAGGCGAGGACGAACAGCGCGATCGAGGGGATCAGCGTCTGCCGCCGGCCGAACTGGTCGGACAGGCGGCCGTAAAGCGGGGTCGTCGCCGTCGAGGTCAGCAGATAGGCCGTCACCACCCAGGAGAGATGGGAGAAGCCGTGCAGCCCCGCCGCCATCGCCGGCACCGCGGGGATCACCACCGTCTGGTCGATCGCCGCCAGCAGGATGCACAGGATGATACCGGAGATGACCTGAAGCCGTTGCCTGTGCGTGTATTCCATGGGTCCGTTCGGGTGGCGCGGGGAGGGGCGATGAAAACGAGGCGCGACAGATTGCGCCGGTCTCGCGCGGCAGACAACCGCGCGCGAGGGGCAGCAACCCTGTCATGCATCGCGCCGGAGCATTTGCAAGCCGTCCGGGCAGCGCTTAACCTATTCGTCAACATCGAGATCAGGGAAAGTTTTCGCTCCATGCCCCTCAGCCATGCCGAATCCCGGCAACTGCTCCACCTGCGCGACATCGCGATCCGCGGCTATCTGCGCGCCGACGGCCTCGTGGACATCGAAGCCCACATGAAGGACACCAAGACCTACAGTTTCGGCAATCACGACCGCGGGCGGATCAACGCCGGCGAGGCGCTGCACGGGATGGGTCTGCGCCTGACGATCGACGACAAGCTCACCGTCGTCCGCGCCGAGGCGGCGATGGACGACACGCCGCACGCGATCTGCCCCGGGGTGGCGCCGAACTTCGCCGCGCTGGCGGGGCTGACGATCGGCAAGGGCTTCCTCAAGGGGGCGATGGAGCGCGTCGGCGGCACGGCCGGCTGCACCCATCTGCGCGAGCTGCTCCAGCAGGTCGCCACCACCGCGATCCAGACGATGTTCTCGATCCGCGCCCACAAATCGGCGCGCGAGGGCGGCACCACCGAGGACCGCTGGGACATCCCGAGCGCCCTGCTCAATTCCTGCCACGCCTATAACGAGCAGGGGCCGCTGGTCGCCAAGGTTCGCGCCCGGGCGGAAGAGCGCCGGCGCGAGGCCGAGGCGGCGGCCGAATAGAGCGATGCACGCCGTCATCTTCGAGGTCAGGCCGAAGGACGGCCGGCTGGACGACTATTTCGGCCATGCCCGGCTGCTGCGGCCCGAACTCGAAGGGATCGACGGGTTCATCGAGAACATCCGCTATCGCAGCCTGACCCGGCCGGGCTGGCTGCTCTCGGTCTCGCTCTGGCGGGACGAGGCGGCGCTGATCGCCTGGCGCCGCCACGCCCTGCATCACCGCGCCCAGGAAGAGGCGCGGCGCGCGCTGTTCGCGGATTATCGCCTGCGCGTCGGGGTGGTGGCGGAGGCGGACTCCGCAGGCGTTTCGCTCCTCACCGCGCGCCGCGAGGGGGCGGCGGGCATGACGGCGGAGGCCCTGGCCCGCGACCTCGGGCTTGACCCCGCGGTGCCTGGCCTCGTCGGCTGGGACGTGTTCGAGGCCGTCCTCACCCCGGGCGATGTTTTGCTCCTCAGGAGCGGAACGGGAGCCTGGGCGGGCGAGGGGGCGTCGCACCGGCTGGTGCGCGTCATCCGCGACTACGGCATGACCGACCGGCGCGAGGCGCCGCAGCATTTCCCCGACGAAGCCGGCCGGGCCTGACGGCGGGGAAGGGGATCAGACCCCGAATTTCGCCCGCACCGCCGCCTGCTGTTCTGTCGTCAGCAGCCGCGGGTTGAGCCCGCGGGTGAGCAGGTGCAGCTTCGCCGTCTCCTCCAGCTCCTCCATCGCGAACACCGCCGCCTGCAGCGACGTGCCGGCGACGACCGGGCCGTGATTGGCCAGCAGCACGGCGCTGTGCTTGCCGGCGAGCCCGCGAATGGCATCGCCCACCGCCGGGTCGCCCGGCACGTGGAACGGCACCAGCGCCACCTTGCCGACGCGCATCATCACATACGGCGTCAGCGGCGGCAGCGCCTCCGCTGGGTCGATCTCCGGCAGCAGCGAGAGGGCGACGGCGTGGGTCGAATGCAGATGCACCACCGCGCCCGCTTCCGGCCGCGTGTCATACAGCGCGTCGTGCAGCGGGATTTCCTTGGTCGGCTTGTCGCCGGAGACGAGCCGGCGGTTCGCGTCGAGCCGGGCGATGCGCGCGGGGTCGAGAAAGCCGAGCGAGGCGTCTGTCGGCGTGCAGAGCCAGCCGCCATCCTCCAGCCGCACGCTGATATTGCCCGAGGAACCGGGCGTCAGCCCCCGCTCGAACAGCGACCGGCCGAAGCGGCAGATCGCCTCGCGCAGCGCGCTCTCGCTCATTCCGCCCGCTTCACCCCGTTGGCCTCGGCGATGAAATCGGCCAGCATCGGCACGAAATCGTCGCCCCGCCCGGCGCCCACCGCCTGGGCATAGGAATTGCGCACGGCGGCGGCGAGCGGATTGGCCGCGCCCTGCGCCACCGCGAAGGCGTTGAGATAGGCGGTGTCCTTCAGCGCGTTGTTCAGCGTGAACTTGTGGGCGTTGCGGTCGCGCCCGACCACGTATTGCATGAAGGTCTGGTAGAAGCCGCAATCCATCCGCCCGCCGGCGATCACGCTGTGGAAGGTCTCGGCCGAAAGCCCGGCCTTGGCGCCGAGCATCAGCGCCTCGGCATAGAGCGCGCCATAGCCCATCGAGAGGAAGTTGTTCAGCAGCTTCATCGTGTGGCCGGTGCCGGTCTGCCCGGTATGGATCACGCGCTGGGCGAAGGTGTCGATCACCGGGCGCACGCGGGCGACATCCTCGGCGGCGCCGCCGATCATCACGTCGAGCGTGCCTTCCCAGGCGTCCTTCGGCGTGCGGCCGAGCGGGGCGTCGAGCAGGGTGATGTTGCGCGCAGCGAGGCTCTCGGCGAGCGGCACCGTGACCGACGGATCGGAGGTCGAGCAGTCGACGATGGTGAGCGTCCGGCCGGCGGCGGCGAGGCCGTTTTCCCCCTCGGTCACGGCGCGCACCTGCGGGCTGCCGGTGACGCAGAGGAACACGATGTCGCTCGCCTCGGCGATCTCGCGCGGGGTTTTCGCTTCCTTCGCGCCGCGGCCGATCAGGTCCTCGACCGGGGCGCGGTTGCGGTGCGCCATCACCGTGAGGGCGTAGCCGGCCTCGACGATGTTCTTCGCCATGCCGTGGCCCATGAAGCCGACGCCGATGAAGCCGATGGAGGGTTTTGATCCGCTGCCCGACATTCCTGTTTCTCCCGATATCCGACCGCTCCTGTATAGGAGCGGCGCGGTGGTAGCGCAACCAGGTTCTGACAGCGCTACCATCTTGCATGGGACGCCGATCTCCGCGATAGTCGCGGCATGAGAGGAACCCGCGCACGCGGTGCCACGGCCGATGAAGCGAAACAGGCGACGGGCGAGGCCTGCGCGGCGCCGCGCCGCACCCGCCGCCGGCGCGCCG
>NZ_AFPR01000217.1:0-5665 GCF_000219295.1 Acidiphilium sp. PM | reverse complement strand
GCAACGACGCGCACGCCCTCGGGCTCCGGCCGGACGCTGCCGGGCTTGTCCGGAGGCGGCGGCTCAGGCACGCGCACGCCGCGCAGCGGGCGGACATGGCGCAGATAGCGCGTCCAGACCTCGAGATCGGCGGCCGGGAGGGGTTTAGCCCTGCGCGCCATCCCCGCCTGCGCCGCCGAGCAGCACGATGTGCAGCCGTCGCGGGCCATGCGCGCCGAGTTCGAGCGTGCGCTCGATATCGGCCGAGCGCGACGGCCCGGTGACCAGCATCACGTTGCGCGGCATGCCGCCGGCCTGGCGCAGCCGGTCGAACGCGTCTTCATACGGCCCGACCACGTCGGACTCGCGGAGCACGACGATTTCGGTATCCGGCAGCAGGTTGAGCGTGGTCGGCGAGCGCTGGCCGGAAGGCAGCATCAGCGTGCCGGTTTCGGCGATCGCCGCGAAGCCGCGCTGCACCGAAACCATATCGCTCGGCTGCGCGCGGCCGAAGCGATGGGCGAGCAGCGGGGCATCGTTCCAGTTCGCCGCCTCCAGATCGGGATGCGGCGCGATCACCAGCTCCGCCGGCAGGTTCTGCTCGCGCAGGTAGCCCGCGATATGGGCGGGCAGGTCCGCCATGTCGGCAAGGCGCTGGACGGTCGCGTATTCCCGGGTCGCATTGGCGATGAACAGCTCGATCAACGCGTCATGGTCGAGCGCGACGCGGGCGGGGATGGTGTGGCGCGGGTGGGCATCGAGCCGGGTGCGGAGCATCGCCGCCTGGTCGGCGGGCAGCGCGCCGCGCCCGAGGCCGCGACGTATCGTACCGAGGATCGCCGCGCGCTGGGCCTGGTTGTCCTGTTTCATCGGCTGCGCTGCTCCCGTGCATAGCGTGCGAAGAAGGTTTCGCCCTCGGGGGCGGGCATGTCCCGCGCGGCGGTCCAGGCGCCGGCGAGCGGTAGCCAGCCGAAGCGGCCGCGCTTGCGCCCCATGACCCCGAGTCCCCATGCCGCGAGGCGCGACACGCTGCGGTAGAGCCCGGGGCGCCGGGCGACGAACCCCCAGCCGCGAATGCCATAGCGCGTGGTCGCCGGTGCGAGATGCCGCTCGAAGGCCCGCTCGCGCCAGTGGCGCATCATGCCGGTGAGCGGAATCTTCATCGGGCAGACGCTTTCGCACTTGCCGCAGAAGGTCGAGGCGGTGGGCAGCAGATGCGCCTGGTCGGCGCCGAAGATGGCCGGGGTCAGCACGCTGCCCATCGGGCCGGAATACATCGAGCCATAGGCGTGGCCGCCCACGGTGAGATAGACCGGGCAATGGTTCATGCAGGCCGAGCAGCGGATGCAGCGCAGCATGTCCTGGAACTCGGTGCCGACCATGTTCGAGCGGCCATTGTCGAGCAGGATGACGTGATATTCCTCCGGCCCGTCGGGATCGCCGGGGCGTTTCGCGCCGGTGGAAAAGGTGGTGTAGACCGAGAATTCCTGTCCGGTGGCCGAGCGCGCCAGAACCCGCAGCAGCGAGACGGTGTCCTCAAGGGTGGGGACGATCTTTTCCAGGCTGGCGAGCACGATATGCACGCGCGGCAGGGTTTGCGTCAGGTCGCCATTGCCCTCGTTGGTGACGATCACCGAACTGCCGGTTTCCGCGATCAGGAAATTGGCGCCGGTGATGCCGACATCGGCGGCGATGAACTGCTCGCGCAGCACCGCGCGGGCCTCGGCCTGGATGTCGCGCTTTTCGTGAAACACCCGGTCGGCTGGCAGATGGGTATGGGCGGCGCGGAAGCTGGCTTCCCAGTCCTCGCGGTTGAGGTGGAAGGCCGGGCCGATGATGTGGCTCGGCGCCTCGCCCCTGATCTGCAGGATGTATTCGCCGAGATCGGTCTCGACCGGGCGGACGCCGTTTTCCGCGAGGTGCTCGTTCAGCCCGATCTCTTCGGAGATCATCGACTTGCCCTTGGTGACGGTTTTCGCCCCCACCCGGCGGCAGATGTCGAGCACGGCATTGCGCGCGTCCTCGGCGGTGCGGCACCAGTGAACCTGCCCGCCATGGGCCTCGACCTGCTCCGCATAACGCTCCAGGTAGAAATCGAGATGGGCGAGCGTATGGTTCTTGATGCCCTTCGCGGTTTCGCGCAGGGTCTCGAACTCGGGCAGCCGGGCGACCGCGGCCGCGCGGGTCTGGGCGAAGGGCTTGCGAGCGCGGTCGAGCGCCTTCTGCAATCCCGCGTCCTGCATCGCGCGGCGGGAATTTTCCTTGAAATCTGGGCTGGTATTCAGCATCGGGCACTCCTTCGTTCGCGACTTTAGAGAATGGAAGCGCCGAAGTGAACGGCCCCAGCCGCACGAGCCGATTTCTTGATGGATCAAAAAAAATGGCGGCACTTGCGTGCCGCCAAGTTTAGGGAGGAAACGTCCAAGAAAGCAAACAGAGCGAACGGATCGCTGTGTTGCTGATGCTTTTTATAGTCATCCGAGCGGGGATATGCAAGAACTTTTTTGCAGTGCAGCATCGCAAGCTTTGCGGCGCTTGCCGTTGCCGACGTCGTGTCAGCTCCGGGGTCGATGAAGCGCGCGAAAATAACGGCAAATTAACCGTTCTGCCGGATATTGCGCGCATGCAGCGGCGCCTGACCAAAACCCTTGTCGCATCATTTGCGGTATTCGCCCTGTCCGGCATTCGGCCGGCCAGCGCATTGCCGACCGGCGAGTTGCCTGCGTCGGCGCCGGTCGTGGATCCATCGCTGCTCTGTCAGGCCGCCGTCATCATGGCGGAGTCCGACAAGCACACTCCGGTCGGGCTGCTGCGTGCCGTCGGAACCGTCGAAAGCGGCCGCCGTGATCGTGTGACCGGCCAGCTGGCGCCTTGGCCCTGGACCATCGATGCAAATGGCGCCGGCCACATGTACCAGACCGAGGCCGAAGCGATCGCCGCGGCGCAGTCGTTTCTGCAGCAGGGCGTGACCTCGCTCGACATCGGTTGCATGCAGGTGAACATCCAGCAGCACCCCCACGCATTCACCAACCTCGTGCAGGCGTTCGACCCGATGGCGAACGTCTTCTATGCGGCGGACTTCCTCACGCGGCTGAAGGCGCAACTGGGCACCTGGGAGCAGGCGATCGCCGCCTATCACTCGCAGACGCCGTCGATCGGCGCACCCTATGCGAGGCAGGTTCTTGCCCGTTGGCAGGGACAGACCGGCGGGCAACCGAGCGGCCTGCCGCTGGTGCAGACGGCCATGACGCCGCCTCTCGCGCCGGTCGCGCAGCCATCGGCGGCGCCTCGTGTGTGGGGGCCGGGATCCGCGGGCGCCTCGCCCGCCGGCAAGGCGCTGCCGCAGATGTCGAAGCCCGCTGCGGGTGCCGTGGCAATTCGCCGCTTCGCACCCGGCGCGTTTGCCTTCGCGCCGTTGCACGGTTCGCCGACGCTTCTGCCCGCAACCGCACAGCCAGGTGGCCCGGCGTCACGGATTGCCGTGCCCGGCGCCATTGCCGGCGGCATGGCGGGCCGGAATCTCGCGGCCTATCGCCGCGCGCCAATCCCGATTGCAGGCCCGTCTTCCTGAACGGACCGGGAACCCTGCGCCATGCGGTCCGGAGGTCTCCTGTCCGGGAAACCGGCCCCATTTGCCACATCACGCAAGCAGGCGATCCGACCTGGTCAGGCGCCCCCGTCCGGGGTTTATGAAAGGCGCGGCCCCCAGGACGGGTCCTCGGCATTCGTTGGCGTCGGCGTGATGCGCTCATTGAAACCGTCGACGCCGATCGTGACGAGATGGGATACGTTCCCGACCCTGAGCGGGCTCTGCCGGTAGAACATGATCACCCGGCCGTTGGGACAGAAGGTTGCCCCCTCTTCCAGATAGCCCTGCGACAGCAACCGCTCGCCCGAGCCATCCGGCTTCATCACGCCGATGCCGAAACCGCTCGAGTCGAGGCGGGTGAAGGCGATCGCATCGCCGCGCGGCGACCAATCCGGTTCCGCATAGCGAGCATGGCCGTATGAAATCCGCTGGACGTTCGATCCGTCGGCATTCATGACGAAAAGCTGCTGGTCGCCGGAGCCGTCGCGGTCCGAGTTGAACACGATCTTGGTGCCATCCGGGCTGTAGCACGGGGTGACGTTGATCGAGTTCGCGTCGGTCAGCTGGGTCATACGCCGGCTTCCCAGGTCGTATTTCACGATCATCGCGCCGCCGCCCTTCGATATCGAGAACAGCAGCGCGGAGCCGTCGGGGCTGAAACGCGGGCCGAAGCTCATATCGCCGAACGAGCCGATATTGGTGCGCGCGCCCGTCTGCAGGTCGAACAGATAGACCTGCGGGCGATTGTTCTCGAAGCTGACGAAGGCGAGTTGTTGCCGCGTCGGGTTGAACTGCGGCGAGAGCGCCATGTTGCGGCCCGAGGTGAGGAAGCGGACATTCGCGCCGTCGTAATCCATCAGCGCCATGCGACGGATCGGGCTGGTCGGAGGGCCCGAGACGGATATGAACGCAACCCGCGTGTCGAAATAGCCCTTTTCGCCGATCATCTGCTGATAGATGTCATCGGCGATGATATGGGCGATCCGCCGCCAGTTGCCCGATGCCGTGGTATAGGCCGTCCCCTGCAACTGCTTCTGCTGCGAAATGCCCCAGAGCCGGTATTCGACGCGGATCTGCCCCGCGCCCGGGCTCGTCACCTGGCCGGTCACAAGCGCCTGCGCCCCCAGAATGCTCCAGTTGTTCCAGACCGGCACGCTGTTGACCACCGAATTCGGCACGAAGCTGGTGGGATCGATCGCGCTGAACAAGCCGCAATGGTCGAGATCCGATGTGACGACCTGGGTGATCTGGGCGCCGATATCCGACGTATTGCCGCTTGCATCGGTGAAGGCCGGCAGGGCGATCGGGATGGGCGCGTTATGCGCGCCGGAGACGTTGATCGCATCGCTCGGGCCGTTCGCGGCATTCTGCGCGCGGGCGAGCCCGGGCAGCATCAGCCCCGCGGCTCCGGCGCCGATCATCAACCGGCGGGACAGCGGCGGCAGCCGCTCGACCAGGGTTCCGGGAACGCGCGGATGGTGGGCGGGCGACGGACGGCGGATCGTCATGAAGAACCTCTATCCTGAAACGCTTCGAACGCTATGGAGTGAACCTGAAGATGAAGGTGTGCACCGAGCCGAGCATATAGGACGGCAACGGCAGCTTGGCACATTGATAGTTCTTAACCGCATCGACGGCGCGGTTGGCGAAGGCGGCGAAGAGCGGATCGCTCATCTTGCCCTGGTCGGCGGGCGCCACCCGGGCTTCCCGCACGACGCCGCCCGCATCGGTCACGACCTGTAGCAGGACGCTGAATTTCTGCACGCCCGGCGCGCCGGCGTCGATGCCCCAGCACGGGCGGACCTCGTTGCCGATCGCATCCCGTTGCGAGGCGGAAAGGCCGGAATTCGCTGTGCTCATCTTCGTGCCGCCGCCATTCGGCGCTCCGCCGCGCTCGGGATTGTAGCGCGCGGTCGGCGGCTTCTTCTGCTTCTGCAGCGCGCGCAGCTTCGCCAGCGTGTTGAGCACGGACTGGCTCATCGGCACGGGGGTCTTCACCTCGTGCTTCTGGCTGGTCGGGCTCTTTTCCGCGGGCGCCGGCGGCGTCTTCTTGGGGGGCAGCGGCAGTTTCTTCGCCGGCTTCGGCGGCGTCTGCTT
>NZ_AFPR01000218.1:0-5123 GCF_000219295.1 Acidiphilium sp. PM | reverse complement strand
GACCGCCGCCGGCCCCGCCCGCACCCGCACCACGTCGAGCACGACATGCGTGCCATCGGCGGTCAGCCCGAGCTTCAACCCCACGGTCCAGTCCGGATTCCGCCCGGCCGATGCCGCCGTCGCCGCCAGGTCCCAGGCGCGCACGGTGCGCACCACCGCCGGCGGCGCGTCGACGAAGCCGAGCCTGTCGAGTTCGAACAGCGTCCCGCCATCGCGCATCGGCCGCTGCTGGTAGAGCGCGGCGAACACGCGCTCGCCCACCGTCGCCCGCCGCCGGGCGATCGCCCGCGCATCCTCCCATTCGGGCCAGAGCGCCTCGCCCGGCGCCCGTCCGAGCGGGTCGTCCGCCTCGGCGAGTGCCGGCAGCCGCAGCACCGTCCAGCCGCTCTCCCGGGCCATCAGCCGCCCGGCGAGATCGTCCTCATGCCAGCGCGTCATCACCAGCACGACGCGCCCGCCCGGCTTCAGCCGCGAGAGCAGTTCGGCGCGATACCAGTCATGCAGCGCGTCCCGCGCCGCCCGGCTGTCCGCCTCGGCCCAGGATTTCACCGGATCGTCGATCAGGATCAGATCCGCCCGCCGTCCGGTGATCGGCCCGCGCACCCCGGCGGCGAAATACTGGCCACCCCCCTGCAACGAAAACCGCCCCGCCGCCCGGTTGCCGGCGTCGAGAAGCAGGCCGAAATCCTCGCCCGCCTCGGCGATCAGCGCGCGCAACCGGCGGCCGAAATATTCGGCGAGCGAGGCCGTATGGCTCGCCGCGATCACCTCGCCCGCCGGATGGCGGGTGAACCAGAACGCCGGAAACAGCACCGAGGCATAGGTCGATTTCGCCGCCCCCGGCGGCATCTGCACCATCAGCCGGTCGACCTGGCCGGCCGCCACGCGCTCCAGCGCGTCGATCATCGCGAGCTGGTGCCGCGCCGGCCGCAAGCCCTGCGCCTCCAGCACCGCGGCGGCGAACCGGCGGAAATCGCGGGGCCGAACCGCCCCCCCTCTGGCTCCGTCGCAGCACATCATGCACCGCGCCGCGCACAGAACCTCATCATGACCGGAGGGATAGCCCAAAACGGGGCGGGTGGGAAAGCAGAAAAAACGCTATGTTAGATTTTTTCTTTCCCCCGAAGGCTCCACCCTCGGCTCAGGGGAAGCCGAACGCGACACCCATCTCGCCGCGCGCGGCGAAAGTGCTGCTCGTCGGCTCATAGAATCCGTTGGACGGTTTCGATCCGGCATAGTTGAAATGCCGCATCTCCAGCCCGGCGAAGACGTGCCAGACATTGTCGAGCCGCCAGTCGGCGCCGAGCCGCACGGCCTCCTCGCCGCTGGTGCCGAAGCTGCCGGAGAATCCGAGCGCCGGCGCCGAAACGCCGCCGCCCACCACTGCCAGCCCCTCCGCCGAGGCGGAGAGGACGAGCCGCCCCGTCGCCGCATAATCGAGCTTCGCGCCGAACCCGGCCAGCGCCGCGTGATAGAAACTGCCATAGCCGCCGCTGCCGCCGATATTGCGCGACCAGCTCTGATAGCCGGCGGCAATGAAGGGCAGCACGCTGACCGCGTGGCTCAGCGGCACGGCAACGCCGAGCTGGACCTCGACATGGTTGAACCGCGCCGCTTCGGACTGGTCGTATGGCACGAGCCCCTGCGACGTTCCCTGCAGGTAGCCCTGATATCCCAGCGCGCCGCCCGAGAAATCGTAGACCACGCCGGTATAGACGTCCGGCAGGCCCAAGGCCGGGCCGAGCCGCGAGGCGCCGAGGCTGAACCCCGGCAGCACGCCGCTCTCCTGGTCGGAGGTGTTGTCGAACCCTTCGTGATAGCTGTAGCCCGTCGCCGTGATGCCGAGCGAAACCCGGGTCTCGGCCGCGGCAATCGCCGGGTTCACGCCCTGCGCCCGCGCGCACGGCGCGAGCCGCGCCAGCGCGAGAGCCAGTCCGAGCGCACAAAGGATATTCCTCGTCACAGCCGCCATTCCAGATCAATCTTGCGTAACACAATTTATCGCAAGAAAACCTGAACGTCTGCTTAACTTTGAGATGCCGGCGCGAATTCCACACATGTCACCCATCCGCCACGCCATGGCCGCGCGGGTCAGTGAAGCTGGAACATATGCGGGCTGCGCATCTCCCCTGGCGTGATCAGCGCGGCCGTGCCCACCCGCACCGAATGCAGCTTGCCCTCGATCTGCCGGCTCCAGAAATCGAGGAACCGGTGCAGCACCGGGTAGCGCGGCGCGATATCGAGGTCCTGCCACACGAAACTCTGCAGAACGCCCGGATGGTCGGGCAGATGGTAGAGAATCTCGGCGGTCGTCAGCCGGTATCCCTCGAGCTGTCGGCTCAGTGTCATGATCTGTCTCCGTCGCACTGTCATCGGCGGGCCGTGCGAGTCCGCTCCTCCTGACCATGACGATGCCATGACACCCCCGGGGGTTGGCAAGAAAAATCTTTCTTATCAACACTTTAGCACTCACCTCGGGCAATTGCTGCCGGACTTGACATCGGTTGCCCACAACACTATCCCTTTGGCACTCTCCCGGTGAGAGTGCTAGCAAGCATCCGGTGCCTATCGAGAGGGCCGGCGCTGCTGAGCCCGTCACTGTTGCAACAGACTTCTGAAGTCAGGAGCGAGCCACATGAAATTCCGTCCCCTGCACGACCGCGTGGTCGTTCGCCGGCTGAACGCCGAGGAGAAGACCGCCGGCGGCATCATCATCCCCGACACCGCCAAGGAAAAGCCGATGGAAGGCGAGGTCATCGCCGTTGGCCCGGGTGCCCGCAACGAGGCCGGCGCCGTCGTCGCGCTCGACGTCAAGGCCGGCGACCGCATCCTGTTCGGCAAGTGGTCGGGCACCGAGGTCAAGATCGACGGCGAAGAGCTGCTGATCATGAAGGAATCCGACATCATGGGCATCATCGAGGGTACGGCTTCGAAGAAGAAGGCCGCCTGATCACCCCCGGTTTCCCCTCCGATATCGCATAAAGGAAGTTACACATGGCTGCTAAAGACGTCCGCTTCTCGGCCGACGCCCGCGAACGCCTCATCCGCGGTGTCGACCTGCTCGCCAACGCGGTGAAGGTCACCCTCGGCCCCAAGGGCCGCAACGTCGTCATCGAGAAGAGCTTCGGTTCGCCCCGCATCACCAAGGACGGCGTGACGGTCGCGAAGGAAATCGAACTCGCCGACAAGTTCGAGAACATGGGCGCGCAGATGGTGCGCGAAGTGGCCTCGAAGACCAACGACCTCGCCGGTGACGGCACCACCACCGCGACCGTCCTCGCCCAGGCGATCGTCCGCGAGGGTGCGAAGGCGGTTGCCGCCGGCATGAACCCGATGGATCTGAAGCGCGGCATCGACAAGGCGGTCAACGCCATCGTCGACGAGCTCAAGAAGCGCACCAAGAAGATCACGACCCCGAGCGAAACCGCCCAGGTCGGCACCATCTCCGCCAACGGCGAGGCCGAGATCGGCAAGATGATCTCCGAGGCGATGCAGAAGGTCGGCAACGAGGGCGTCATCACGGTCGAGGAAGCCAAGGGCATCCAGACCGAGCTCGACGTCGTCGAGGGCATGCAGTTCGACCGCGGCTACGTCTCGCCCTACTTCATCACCAACCCGGAGAAGATGGTCGCGGATCTCGACAATCCGTACATCCTGATCCACGAGAAGAAGCTCTCCGGCCTGCAGCCGATGCTGCCGCTGCTCGAAAGCATCGTCCAGTCCGGCAAGCCGCTGCTGATCATCGCCGAGGACGTCGAGGGCGAGGCGCTGGCCACCCTGGTCGTCAACAAGCTGCGTGGCGGCCTCAAGATCGCCGCCGTCAAGGCGCCCGGCTTCGGTGACCGCCGCAAGGCCATGCTGGAAGACATCGCGATCCTCACCGGCGGCCAGGTCATCAGCGAAGATCTCGGCATCAAGCTCGAGACCGTGACGCTGAACATGCTCGGCCGCGCGAAGAAGGTGCTGATCGAGAAGGAAAACACCACGATCGTCGAAGGTGCCGGCAAGAAGGCCGACATCACCGGCCGCTGCAACCAGATCCGCGCGCAGATCGAGGAGACCACCTCGGACTACGACCGCGAGAAGCTGCAGGAGCGCCTGGCGAAGCTGGCCGGCGGCGTTGCCGTCATCCGCGTCGGCGGCGCCTCGGAGACCGAGGTGAAGGAGCGCAAGGACCGCGTGGACGACGCGCTGCACGCGACCCGCGCCGCCGTCGAGGAAGGCATCGTCCCGGGTGGCGGCGTGGCCCTCGCCCGCGCCTCGCTCGCGATCAACAAGCTCAAGGCCGATAACGACGACCAGCGCTTCGGCATCGACATCATCCGCAAGGCGGTGCTCGCGCCGATGCGCCAGATCGCCGAGAACGCCGGCGAAGACGGCGCCGTGATCTCCGGCAAGGTGCTCGACAACGACGACTACAGCTTCGGCTTCGATGCCCAGTCCGGCGAGTTCAAGGACATGGTCAAGGCCGGCATCATCGACCCGACCAAGGTCGTCCGCACCGCGCTGCAGGACGCCGCCTCGGTCGCCGGTCTGCTCATCACGACCGAAGCGATGGTCGCCGAGCGTCCGGAAAAGAAGGCCCCCGCCGGTGGCGACGCCGGAATGGGCGGCATGGGCGGCATGGGCGGCATGGATTTCTGATCCGCCGCTCCAGGCTCAGGCCCGGATACCGGAAAGCCGTGGGGGCAACCCCACGGCTTTTCTCTTGAGCCCCGCCTGTTGCGCCGCGCCGCCGTTCAGCCCCGCCGCCGCTCCAGCCCGAACGCCCAGGCCGCCACCGCCAGCCCCGCCAGCGCGAGCGCAGCGCCCAGCAGCGGCAGGCTCCGATAGCCGATCCCGGCGCCCAGCGCCGCCCCGCCCAGCCACGCCCCGCCGGCATTGCCGAGATTGAACGCCCCCTGGTTGATCGTCGAGGCAAGGTTCGGCGCATCCCGCGCATGGTCGATCACCCGCGTCTGCAACGGCGAGACCAGGGTGAACACCGCCATCCCCCAGCCCGCCATCACCAGCACGGCCACCAGGCCGAACGGCAGCGCCGCCCGCAGCGCCACCAGCAGCACGGCGATCGCCAACAGCGTCGCGACGATCGTGCGCGCCGCATGCCGGTCCGCGAGCCGCCC
>NZ_AFPR01000219.1:0-5887 GCF_000219295.1 Acidiphilium sp. PM | reverse complement strand
GGCGGCGGGGATCGCGTTGCGCGCCCGCAGATCCAGCGGGTCGGCGCCGGCCGCGGCGGCGGCCTCGTCCACCAAGCGCTCGACCAGCAGCGCGATATCCGGCCGCCCGGCGCCACGATACGGGCCGAGCGGGCCCGCATTGGTGAAATATTGCGCGAAGCGGGCATGGGCCGCCGGGATCGCGTAGGTGCCGGTGCCCGATTGCAGCGCGTTATGGACGTTGACGAAGGCGCCGACGGTGGTGACATAGGCGCCGAGATCGGTGTGATACTCGATCTCGATCGCGGTGAAGCGGAGATCGGCATCGAGCGCGAGGCGGCCGGCGAGCCTGGTGCCGCGACCGTGATTGTCGTTGAGGAAGGCCTCGCCGCGCGTCGGCACGTAGCGCACCGTCCGGCCGGTGGCGCGGGCGGCGAGCAGGAGGGCGGCGTGCTCGGGATAGGCCGGGCTGCGCAGGCCGAACCCGCCGCCGACATCGGGCAGCTCGATCATGATCCGCGCCGCCGGCACGCCGAGCATGGCCTCGAGATCGAGCCGGATCTCGTTGATGCCCTGGTGCGGGGTGACGAGGTGATAGACGTCCGAAGCCGCGTCATACCGCGCGACGATGCCGCCGGGCTCCATCGTGGAGGGGGCGAGGCGCGGCAGATCGAACCGCACCGCGGCCACATGCGCCGAAGCGGCGAAGGCGGCGGCGACCGATGCGGCGTCGCCCGCCACATGCCGGAAGGCGAGATTGCCCGGCGCCTCGGGATGGATCGGCGGCGCGTCCGGCGCGGCGTCGAGCCCGACCACCGGCGGCAGCATCTCGTACTCCACCGCGATCGCCTCCGCCGCGTCCATCGCCGCGGCGAGGGTTTCGCCGACCACGCAGGCGACCGGCTCGCCGGCATAGCGCACCCGCCCCTGCGCCAGCACCGGGCGGAACGGGGCGACGAGCGGGCGCTCGCCCTCGGCGCCATAGCGCATCAGCGCGCGGAAATTGCCGAAGCCGGCGGCGGCGCAATCCTCGCCGGTCAGCACCGCGACGACGCCCGGCATCGCCCGCGCCGCCGCCGCATCGAGGGAGACGATCGCCGCATGGGCGTGCGGCGATCGCAGGAAGGCCGCCGCCAGCGCGCCCTCCGCCCGCACATCCGCCACATACCGCCCCGCCCCGCTCACCCAGCGCGTCCGGTCGCGCGCCGATTGCGTGGGCCGGCCCGAGATGCCCGATCCGTCCATGTTTTCCTCCCTCCCGCGCGTCCGGCCAGCGTCCTTGAAGCGCCACGGCCGTCGAGAAATAACAGCACGTTAACAGAATACCCCGCCATCGCGGGTCCGCAAACCCCGGCCCCGCCAGGCCGGCAGGCCCGCAGCCGAATGCGTCCTCATGAAACTTCAGGTTCGCGAGGATCGGGACAAGCGCCGGCCCGGCGTGCCGGATCAGCGCCGCCGATGCTTACAGGATTTCGGGGTGCTCCGGCATGAACGCAAGGTCGGTATCGTCTGGCCTGACGCCTGCGGCCGTGAGCATGGCATGGATCTGGCCGCGATGGTGTGTCTGGTGATTGAAGAGATGCATGACGATCACGGTCTTCGGCCTCGAAATCTCGCGTCCCAGCGCGCCCGAAAACCAGACGAGATCTTCGGCGAACCAGGCGGCATCCAGCTGCCCTGCCCAGTCCAGCACCTCGCGGTCCATCGCGGCGCGTTGCCCGCAGAATTCGTCCCAGCTCCCGTCAAACCTCGTCGAGCCCGGAATCCCTCCCTCGGGCGGCCGCGTGCCCTTGAACCGGCTCATCCACATGCGGTCCGCCCAGAGCAGGTGGTAGAACGTCGCCTCGATCGATCCGAAGAAGGCGCCCCGGTCGAGCGCCCGCCCTTCGGGTGGCAGCTGGGCCGTCGCGCGGAGAAGGTTCCGGTTTTGCCAGGCATTGTATCTGGCCATCGTCAGCGCGTATTCGGCATTGGCCATGGTGGCCCTCCGCATGGAAATCCCGCTCGGCGCAGTCTTCATAGCGCCGATGGATTGCCATGGGAATGACGGGCCGGGCCCGGCAGTCCCGCGAACGAACCGCCGGTCCCCGGCGTGATTGCGAAGCGGCGGCGCGGGCGGGCCGGGTATCCGGCCTATTTGAACTGCTGCCCCATCTTCGCCCCCTTGGAGAGTTTGGTGAGATAGGCGATCAGGTCGGTCATCTGCGGGCTGGAAGCGCCGGGCGGCTTGCCTTGCAGGCCGCCGCGAATGCAGTGGACGAGCTGCTGCTCGAGCGTCACCACACGATGCGCATGGCCGTTATATTTCGGGAACTGCGCCGCAACCCCCTCGAGGCTCGGGATCTTCGCGCCGCCCGGCAGGTGTCCGGCCGTGGTGCCGCCATTGACATGGCACGACGAGCAGGTGCGCACGCCGCCGAACTGATCATGATTGAAGATGTGCAAGCCCTCCGCCGCGGCCTGGTCCGGCGAAGTGGCCGGGGCAAGCCCCGCGGCGGCGGCCGTGCCGAGGCCAAGGCCGAAGGCGAGAAGGGCAGCCCCGACGAGACGGGGGCGGGGTAACCGGGTCATCACGAAGCCTCCCAGAGATATATGTCAATTCCGGAATACAGCTAACGTCCCGGCGGCGTGGCCTGTCAATCGTCCGGCGGCGGCGCTGCCCCCCGGCGCGATCAAGCTTCCGTGCGCATGACGGGCGAACACCCCGCCCCGCGTGGCGAACGTGCAGACGGCGCAACGGCCGGTCAGAAAATCAGGGGGACCAGATGCCAGCGCACCCTTGTGCAGTATTCCGTGTATCCCGGCAGGTTTTGCGCAAGGAAATTCTCCTCATCGAGGAGGCGCCAGACGAGGCCGAGAACCGTGAGGGCCGAGGGAATGAGCGTCCAATAGGAACCGAGCGCCAGGGGCATGCCGATCAGGTAGACCAGCGCGCTCGCATACATCGGATTCCGCACGACCCCGTAGGGCCCGGTCGAGACAACCCTCTGATCCTCGACGACCCCGACAGTCGCGGCGCCGAACGGGTTCTCCTTGACGACCCGGTACACCATGAGCATGCCCGCGACGATCAGAAGATCGCCCGTCACCACGAGCCAAGGCGGCACGTTCGACCATCCGAAGCGGTCATCCAGTCCCGGAACGATGAATGCGACGACGATTGAGATGAAGCCGAGCAGCGTAATGCCCTTTTGCACGGACCGTTGCTCCGCAATCGGACCCGCTTTCATCCTGGCCTCCAGCAGCCTCGGGTTGTCGAGCAGGTATCGCACGTAGGGAACGGCGGCGATGCCGTTCACCGCGAGATACACCCACGCTTGCCAATACCTCACGGTACCCGCCGCGAGAAACAGCACGAGCGCAATGAGCCCGGTGCCAGCCAGACACAAGATCAGCATTCGCATTCTGGCGTTTTTCATGGGGTATGAAACCACCTCGGGCGTCGTCCGATCGGACAAGGATGCCATGATGATCAATATGATGGAGCGCTGCATCCGATCCTGAAGGGTCGGAACGCGCTCCAGCCTCGCATTCGGTTCCTCACCTCATGCTCGTATTGACGCCGTACAGAAATCAAGAAAATTTTGTCTTATTAACTGAATTTTTATTCAAATATCGGTTGATATTTTAACGATATGAGACGGGAGGTGGCTGTGCAGGCGGCATTACCGGCGAGGCGGCGAATTTTCATCAAGCGATCACGGATCTCGATCGCGTTATGCATCCTGATCACGGTATCGATCGTGACCATGGCGGTCCCCGTTCTGACCTGAACGAGCGCCCTGCCCCTCGACTCTTCGCGACCGGATGTCAGGGATCGGCTTCCGGGCGCCGGCGCGCCATTCTCCCCGATCCCCGGCATCACCCCGATCTGATCCGCTGCCCGGCCACGCCAGGCCCGATATGGCGCGCCGCCGCGTCACCGCACCGCCGAAGTAACAACGGCTCCACGGACGGCTCGCGGCACCGTGGCCATCGGTCACGGGAATTTCATCACGCCGCCGCGCGAATCCGTTAGGAAGCCACGATGAACACCACCCACCCCCAGGCGGCCGGCATCCCTCCGCGATGCCGCCGCGAGCCTTGAGTCCGTGCCGGAGAAATGCGGTTGACCGTCTGGCTCATCATGGTTCCGGCACTGATCGCGGGCCACCCCGGCGCAACCGTGCCGCACTGGCACCGCACGCATGCCGGATGCCGCGCCGATGAGGCCGCCCATCACCTTCCGCCCGGATCATGCCTGAAAACCGAGGGCGACGCGCCCCCCACGACCGGCCCGGCGGGACCAGCCGCCCCATTCCACCGCAACCCACCAGATGAACGCGATTGACGTCGCAAAGAGGGGGGTCGGCACGAATCCTCCTGCTTTTGGACGGTATGGACAAAATAGAGACGTATGGCACATTCTTATTATTAAGTCTTAGGAATGAACCATGAGCATCAAACAGATTGGCTTTCTGGTCGGCGACAAGGCTGCCACTCTGTCGGGCGCTCATCCAGCATATCTGTCCGCGTTCGACGGCCAGCAAACGGCCGGGAATGCGCTGTCGGGATTCATCAAGGCGCTTCCCGAGAATGCGCTCTATGTGGATATTGGGGCGAATGTCGGCGCCACCGTTGTCGCGGCGGCTCTCCTGCGGCCCGACATCACCATCGTCGCGTTCGAGCCCGTACCGTCGAACTTTCAGCTTCTGGTGCGCAATGTCGCCGACAACGGCCTTACGAATTGCAAGCTCGTCAACGCGGCGGTCGGCGACCGCACTGGTGAAGTCCTGATCAGCGACAATGGCCCCTGGTCTCTGATCGGCGCCGGCAGCGTTTCCGTGCCACTCGTGACGCTCGATGATTACTTCCAGACCACCCCTCAAGGCCGCCCCGTGGATCTGCTGAAGGTGGACGTCGAAGGTTACGAGCCGCAGGTCATTTTCGGAGCGAAGCGGACCATTGAACAGAGCCGGGCGCCCATCTTCATGGAGTTCAATTCGTGGACGCTCCTGTGTCAGGGCTGCAACCCTCTCAACTTCGCGGCCCAATTATGGTCCATTTTCTCGGTTTCCGACCCGCAGGGGTCACCTCTTCCGTCATCTGAAGTCTTTGTGCACGACAATCTCGTCAAGCACGGATGCGTCGAGGATGTGGTTCTGCGGCTCAATAACATTTCCGCATTGAGATCGTTTTTGTTCAACATGGATCCTGTGCGACAAGAACTCGAATCGGTCTACGCCTCGACGTCGTGGCGGCTGACAGCACCCCTACGCCGCTTGAAGGGCTTCATCAGCAGATAGTTCGGTCTGCGGAACGCCGAGATACCGAGAAAAGGTATCCACACCGGCGTCAGCGTCTCACCTCAGCGCCTCACCACGGCAGCTCCGCGCCGGTATAGTCGAAGAACGCCAGCCCCGGCGTGCCGCGCCGGGCGATCAGCTGGTCGACCACGCGGGGAATGCTCTCGCCGATCGACAGCGTCGCCTGCGGCCCGCCCATGTCGGTCCGCACCCAGCCGGGCGCCACCAGGGCGAGGCTGCGCGCGGAGGCCCTGTGGCGCGCGGCATAGCTGCGCATCAGCGTGTTCAGCGCCGCCTTGCTCGCCCGGTAGGCCTCGAACATGCCGGTCGTGTTGTTGGCCACGCTGCCGAGCCCGGAAGACATCAGCCCGATCCCGCCCTCCGGCGCGACCAGGTCGCCCAGCGCCTCCACCGCGCGCATCGGGCTGAGCGCGTTGGTCACCATCAGCTCGACGAAGGTCTCGGTGCTCACCGCGCCGATCGGCGCCGCCGGATCGCTGGCGATTCCCGCGTTCACGAACAGCTGGTCGAACACCTGCCCCTCCAGCCGCGCCCGCAGGGCGGCGAGCTGGTCCGCGTCGTTGATGTCGAGGCGCTCGATCGCGAGCCGCCCGCCGGCCCGC
>NZ_AFPR01000220.1:0-1322 GCF_000219295.1 Acidiphilium sp. PM | reverse complement strand
GATCAGGATCACCAAGGGGCCGGCGATGCCGCGCCGGTGACCCTCGGCGGCCACGCGGTCGCACAGCGCCGCGAGGATCGCGGCGAAGCGGCTGGCGGGACTGGCGAGGGGGACGGCGCTGGCCATGCCCGAAAGGACCACGGCGGCAGGGGGGTGGGCAAGGGCGATGTGACGCCGGTCATTGCCGGTTGACGGATTTGCCGGCAAGACGGCGATGAAAGCATCGTTGCCGCCTCATGATGATCGCGGGGCGGCGCGCCGGCGTCCTGTCCCTGAAATTCGCGGTGGATCTCGGATCCGGGACGCCGGACAACAAATCCTGGGAGGCGGCGGCGTGATTCACATCATTTATCAGGCGGACCACAAGAAGCGGGCGGAGGCGTTGCAGGCGGCCAATCCGGGATCGTTGATCAGCGAGGTCGGCGATACGCCGTTCGGACGCGGCAGCGTCGACACGCTGGTCTATTGGGGGCATGGCGACGCCTACAAGTTCTGCACGATGGAGGCGGACGCGTTTCTCGCGAACATCAGGGCGTGGCAGAAGATGAACCCCAATATCCGCACGGTCGAGGTGATCACCTGCAACGCCCGCCACGGGTTCGAGGGGGCGGAGATCCGGGCCTCGTTCACCGACCAGATCAAGAAGCAATGGCGGAAGAAGTTTTCCGGCATGATCATGAAGGCGCTGCCGATGGGCGTGAGCAAGGGGCAGGTGAACAGCTGGTCCATCCTGAAATACCAGGACACGACGAAGACCTGGTATTACGTGACGGCGCCGGGGGCGAAGGACACCCAACACATGTGGCCGGGCTGCCATGAGATCGAGGCGGCGGTGGGGAACGGGCTACACGAGAAGGCGCAGGCAGCGAGCGCGAACACCCGGCGGGTGTGGACGGTGATGTCCGGCACCATCTACACGCTTCGCAGCAGCCTCGTGGTGATCAATCGCTGACGCGGCCGCGGGTGGCCGGGCCGGAGTCGGATGGAGCAGAAATATGGCGAAGGGATACTGGATCGCGAGCGTCGATGTGCGCGACGCCGAGGCCTATGCGGCCTATGTGCGGGAGAACGCGGTGGCATTCGCGAAATATGGCGCGCGGTTCCTGGTGCGCGGCGGGGCGGCGGAGGCGGTCGAGGGCGGGATGCGGTCGCGGATCGTGGTGCTGGAATTCCCCGACCACGCGGCGGCGCTGGCCTGCTATCACTCGCCCGAATACGCGAAGGCGAAGGCGCTGCGCGAGGGGGCGTCGGTCGCCGATGTGGTGGTGGTCGAGGGGTATGACGGGGCGCAGCCCGGCGCGGCCTGAGCGCGGGCGGATGCG
>NZ_AFPR01000221.1:0-7860 GCF_000219295.1 Acidiphilium sp. PM | reverse complement strand
GGGCCAGCGGCTCGGGACCGCGACGATCGCGGCGCCGGCCATCGCCGCCAGAACCTCGTCGTGCGGCCGGTAGCCGTCCCAGGCGATGCCGGCGGCGCCGGCGCGGGCCCGCATCTCGCGCACGAACGGGGTTTCCGGACTGTCCGGCCCGAAGCGGTCGCCGCCGATGATGCGGGCGGACCAGCCGGGCAGGCGCGGCAGGGCAGCGGCGCTGGCGGCGATGAAATCGGCGATGCCCTTGCCCTCGACGATGCGGCCGGCGAACAGGATTTCGCGCCGCCGCGCATCGGGAGGTGCCGGCAGTTCGGCGAGGGTGAGCGGGTTGTGCAGCGTGACGAGGCGGGCGGTGTCGGCAAGGCCGGTCGCGTAGCGGGCGCGCAGATGATCGGAGACGCAGACCACGGCGTGCAGGCGGCGCAGCGTGCCCGCCCGCGCCGCCGGGCTGGTGAGGCCGCGCATCGTCGTCGGTTCGTTGTGCAGGAACAGCATCACCCGGCTACCGGGCAGCAGGCGCGCGGCAAGCCGGGCGAGGCGCGGCTGCTGGTGGATGTCGATGCTCGCCGGGCGGAGCCGCCGCAGCCGGCGCAGCACGCCGGCATTGTAGGCGAGCGGCGCGCGGAAGCGGACCGGATCGCAGGCAATGCCGGGAAAGCCCGGCTCCGCGCAGGCGGCGCCGATGACCGAGGCACCGGTGGCGGCCGCGAGCCGCCGGACGACCAGGGCGATCGCGCCGGCCCGGCCGGGGGCAAAGGCTTCGCTGGCGGGCAGCACCATCGCGATGCCGCCGGCCGCATCCGGCTGGTTCAAGCCGATCGGACTTTCACGTAATCGCCGGGGGCATCGGCGAGGGCGGGGAGGGCGCCGTCGCCGGGTGTGCGGGCGGGAACCTCGCCGCGGCCCTGTGCGGCGATCCAGCGCTGCCAGTCCGGCCACCAGGAGCCGGCCACCTCGGTCGCGCCGGCGAACCAGTCCTCAGCGTTCGCCGGCAGGGTGGCGTTGACGAAATGGTTGTATTTGCCGCTGCCCGGCGGGTTGATCACGCCGGCGATATGGCCGGAGGCGGCGAGCACGAAGCGCTTCGGCCCGGCCATCAGCTGCGTCGCGCGGTAGGTGCTGGCCCAGGGGGCGATGTGGTCCTCGCGGCAGGAGAGGAAGTAGACCGGCACCTTGATCCGCCGGAGATCGACCGGCGTGCCGTCGAGGGTGATGGCGTCCGCCTGGCTCAGCAGGTTCTTCTGGTACATGTTGCGAAGGTAGAACGAGTGCATCGCCGCCGGCATGCGGGTGGAATCGGAATTCCAGTAGAGCAGGTCGAAGGGGAAGGTTTCGTTGCCGAGCAGATAGTTGTTGACCACGAAGCTCCAGATCAGGTCGTTCGAGCGGAGCATGTTGAAGGTGGTGGCCATCGCCGAGCCTTCGAGATAGCCGCGCCGGTTCATCCGGTCTTCCAGCGCGGCGAGCTGTTCCTCGTCGATGAAGACGCCGAGTTCGCCGACATCGGCGAAATCCGTCAGCGTGACGAGGAAGGTCGCGGACTTGATCCGGCTGTCGCGCCGGCGGGCCATCACCGCGAGGGTGGCGGCGAGCAGCGTGCCGCCGAGGCAGTAGCCGATCGCGTTCACCTGGCGCTCGCCGGTGGCCTGCTCGATCGCGTCGAGGGCGGCGAACACGCCGAGTTTCATGTAGTCGGCGAAATCCTTCTCGGCGAGGCGCTCGTCCGGGTTCACCCAGCTCGCGACGAAGACGGTGTGCCCCTGCTCGACGGCCCAGCGGATGAAGCTGTTCTTGGGCCGCAGGTCGAGGATGTAGAACTTGTTGATCCAGGGCGGGAAGATGACCAGCGGGGTCTTGTGCGCCGTCGTGGTCGCCGGGGCGTACTGGATCAGCTCCATCAGCTCGTTGCGGTAGACGACCTTGCCCGGCGTGACCGCGATGTTGCCGCCGACGCTGAAGGCCTCGGCGTCGGTCATGCGGATGTGCAGCTGGCCGCGCCCGGCCTCGAGATCGCGCAGCAGGTTCGACAGGCCGCGCAGCAGGTTTTCGCCGCCGGTCTCGGCGGTCTTGCGCAGGACCTGGGGGTTGGTCAGGGCGAAGTTCGACGGGCTCATCGCGTCGACGAACTGGCGCGCGTAGAAATCGACCTTCTGCGCCGTCTTCGGATCGAGCCCGTCGACGCGGCGGACCACATCCTGCACGAAGCGGGCCGAGAGCAGGTAGCTCTGGCGGATGAAGTCGAAGATCTCGTTTTCCTTCCATTCCTCGTGCTGGAAGCGCTTGTCGCGCGGGTCCGGCGGCACCACCGGCTGGGTCTCGATTCCCATGATGCGGCGGGTCGAGTGCTGCCAGAGCGTGACGTAATCCTGCCAGAAGCCGATCTGCGCCTCGATCAGCGACGCGGGATTGGCCATCAGCCGGGCCATCATCTCCATGAACGCGCTGCCGATGTTGAGCGGATCGATCGCGACATCGGCCTCGTGCTGGCGTTGTAGCCATTCGGCCACGATGCGCTGCGATCGGGCCGCGATATCGGCCATGGTGCGGGAAAAAGCGGCGGGATCGGGAAGGTTTGGGGCTTCCGTCCGCGGATTTTGCTGTTCGGCCATCGACGCTCCTTCCGGCTCCGGGATGCAGGCGCTAAGGTTGGTGGCGCAAGCGAGGAGCCGAAGTGACCTATAGCCAGATTCCGCCCACCCCTGAAACCCCGAGTCGAATCGTCGCCGTAATGGCCGCGCTCGCGGTGATCGCGCTGTCGGGCTGCGCGGCCTACAGCCCGGCGGCGCTGCTGCACCGCTACGAGGGCGGGGTGATCAGCTCGGGGCCGCCGCCCGCGCCGGGGCTCGATTCGCCCTGGCCGAACCTGGCTTCGGTGCCGCCGCGGCCGACATCGATTTCCCCCGCCGATCAGGCGGCGCTGCGCGGACGGCTGGAGGCGGCGAATCGCGGCCAGAACCTCATGGCTGGCCATGAGCCGCCAGCCCCCGCCGCGGCGCCCGCCGCCGCCTTCCGTGCCGCCGCTGCGTCTCGGCTTCCGGCCGCGCGAAGCCGTGCTGTCGCCGGCGCAGATCGCGCTGCTGGGCGCGTTCGCGGCGCGCCGCGCCGGGCGCCCCATTGCCGCAATCGGGTTCGCGCCAGGGCGTGATCCGGCCGGCTTGCGGCTCGCCCTTCTGCGCGCGACGGCGATCGCCAACGCGCTCGAGGTCGCCGGCGTGCCGGCGGCAGACATTCGCCTCGAAGCGCTCGCCAGCGGTCGCGGCGGTGCGGCACAGATGTTATACCCCCGCCACAAACCCACCACACCGGACGCTCAGGACCGATCATGACCGAGGAATTTCACCGCATCCGCCGCCTTCCACCCTATGTCTTCGCGGAGGTGAACCAGGCGAAGGCGGCCGCGCGCAACCGGCGCGAGGACATCATCGACCTCGGCATGGGCAATCCCGACAGCGCGACGCCGCCGCATATCGTGGCCAAGCTGGTCGAGACCGTGGCCGACCCGCGCAGCCACCGCTATTCCACCAGCAAGGGCATTCCCGGCCTGCGGCGCGCGCTTGCCGCGTATTACGACCGCCGCTTCGGCGTGAAGCTGAACCCGGAGACCGAGGTGATCGCCACACTCGGCTCGAAGGAGGGGCTGGCCAACCTCGCCAACGCGATCACCTCGCCGGGCGATACGATCCTGGTGCCCAACCCGTCCTACCCGATCCACCAGTTCGGCTTCATCATCGCCGGGGCCTCGGTGCGCTCGGTGCCGGCCACGCCGGATGACGAGATGCTGCGCGCGCTCGACCGCGCGGTGCGGCACTCGGTGCCGAAGCCGACCGCGCTGATCGTGAATTTTCCTTCAAATCCAACGGCGTATCTCGCGACGCTGGATTTCTACAAGGAAATCGTCGCGTTCGCCCGCAAGCACGAGATCTTCATCCTGTCCGATCTCGCCTATGCCGAGATCTATTTCGAGGGCGAGCCGCCGCCCTCGGTGCTGCAGGTCGAGGGGGCGAAGGACATCACGGTGGAATTCACCTCGATGTCGAAGACCTATTCGATGCCGGGCTGGCGCATGGGCTTCGCCGCCGGCAATCCGCGGCTGGTCGCGGCGCTCGCGCGCATGAAGTCCTATCTCGACTACGGCGCCTTCACGCCGATCCAGGTCGCGGCGACGGCGGCGCTGAACGGGCCGCAGGACTGCGTCGAGCAGATGCGCACGCTCTACCGCGAACGGCGCGACGTGCTGATCAAGGGACTCGCGCAGGCAGGCTGGGACGTGCCGAGCCCGGCGGGGTCGATGTTCGCCTGGGCGCCGATTCCGGAGCGCTTCGCGCATCTCGGCTCGGTCGATTTCGCGAAGCTGCTGCTCGAGCGCGCCAAGGTCGCGGTCGCGCCGGGGATCGGCTTCGGCGAGTATGGCGATGGCCATGTCCGCATCGCGCTCGTCGAAAATACCCATCGGCTCCGGCAGGCGGTGCGGAACATCCGCGCCTTCATGGCACCGGGCAATGCGCCCAACCAGCAGGAGAGCGTCTCGGCATGAATGGTGAACTGTCGGTCGGGATCGCCGGGCTGGGGACGGTCGGCGCCGGGGTCGTGCGGCTGTTGCAGGAGAATGCGGCGATCATCGCCGCGCGGGCCGGTCGGCCGGTGCGCGTGGTGGCGGTGTCCGCGCGGGACCGGACGCGGGATCGCGGGGTGTCGCTCGAGGGTATCCGCTGGGTCGAGGACCCGCTGGTGCTCGCCACCGATCCGGCCGTGGATGTCGTCGTCGAGCTCATCGGCGGTGCTTCAGGTGCCGCGCGGGACCTGGTCGAGGCGGCCCTGGCCGCGGGCAAGCCGGTGGTGACGGCGAACAAGGCGCTGATCGCGCAGGCGGGCGGCGACCTCGCGGGGTTGATCCGCGGCGGGCCGGGCATCCGCTTCGAGGCGGCGGTGGCGGGCGGCATTCCCGTCATCAAGGCGCTGCGCGAGGGGCTCGGCGCCAACCGGATCGCCAGCGTGTCCGGCATCTTCAACGGCACCTGCAACTACATGCTCACGCGGATGCGCGACGAGAAGATGGAGTTCGCCGACGTGCTCGCCGAGGCCCAGGCGCTCGGCTATGCCGAGGCCGACCCCTCGGCCGATATCGACGGGGTGGATACCGCCCACAAGCTGGCGATCCTCGCGGCCATCGCCTTCGGCCGCCAGGTGGATTTCGGGGCGGTGCATGTCGAGGGCATCCGCCGGATCAGCGCGGTGGATATCGCCTTCGCCGACGAGCTCGGCTACCGGATCAAGCTGCTCGGCATCGCCCGCGCGAGCGAGGCCGGAATCGAGACCCGCGTGCATCCGGCGATGGTGCCGGAGAACTCGGCGCTGGCGAAGGTGGATGGCGTGAACAACGCGGTCGTGATCAGCGGCGAGCCGGTGGGCGATATCGTGATCCAGGGGCGCGGCGCCGGGGCGGGGCCGACCGCCTCGGCCGTGGTGGCCGACCTGATCGACCTTGCCCGCGGCCGGCAGACGCCCATGCTCGGCATGGCGCCCGATGCGCTGCGCAGCGAGGCCTCGGTGCCGATGGCGGCGCATCGCGGGGCCTATTGCCTGCGGCTGATGGTGCTGGATCAGCCCGGCGTGATCGCCGATGTCACCGCGGTGCTGCGCGATCACGGCATCTCGCTGGAAACGATGCTCCAGCGCGGCCGCAGCCCGGGCGATGTGGTGCCGGTGGTGATCATCACCCATGAGACTGACGAGGCCGCGATGGCGGCGGCGCTGGTGCAGATCGCCGCACTGCCGGCGGTGCAGGAGCCGCCGGCGCTCATCCGCATCGAACAGGCCTGATCGACGCTCGACCCGCAGGAGACCGCGAAGATGGACAACGCCAAGACCCCGGCCCAGTCGGACCGTAACCTCGCCCTCGAACTCGTGCGCGTCACGGAAGCCGCCGCGCTCGCGGCCTCGGCCTGGATCGGCCGGGGCGACAAGAACAGCGCGGATGGGGCCGCGGTCGGCGCGATGCGCCAGGCGTTCAACGCGGTCGCGATCGACGGTGTCGTCGTGATCGGCGAGGGCGAGATGGACGAGGCGCCGATGCTCTATATCGGCGAACGCGTCGGCGCCGGCGGACCGGAGATGGACATCGCCGTCGATCCGCTCGAGGGCACGACCATCGCCGCCAAGGGCGCGCCGAACGCGATCGCGGTGATCGCGCTGGCGGAGCGCGGCAACTTCCTGCACGCGCCGGATATCTACATGGACAAGATCGCGGTTGGTCCCGATCTGCCCGAGGGGGTGGTGGCGCTCGATGCGCCGGTTGAGGAAAATCTCCGCAACCTCGCCCGCGCCAAGCGGTGCGACATTTCCGACCTGATGGTCTGCACGCTGGAGCGCGAGCGCCATGCCGAGCTGATCGCGCGGTGCCGCGAGGCCGGCGCGCGGATCACCCTGATCGGGGATGGCGACGTTTCGGGCGTGATCGCGGTGGCGCAACCCGAGGCCGGGATCGACATCTACATGGGCTCGGGCGGCGCGCCGGAGGGCGTTCTCGCCGCGGCCGCGCTGCGCTGCACCGGCGGGCAGATGCAGGGACGGCTGCTGTTCGAGGACAGCTCGCAGATCGACCGGGCGAAGGGCATGGGCATCGCCGATCCGTCGCGGCTCTACCAGGTTCACGAAATGGCGGCGGGCAACGTGATGTTCGCGGCGACCGGCGTGACCACCGGCCCGATGCTGCGCGGCGTGCGGCGGTATGCGACCGGCGCGGTGACGCACTCGATCGTGATGCGGTCGAAATCCGGCACCGTCCGCTATATCGAGGCGCATCACAACTTCCAGACCAAGCCGTGGACGCCGGCCTGAACGGGGCGGCGCCGGCTTTCGGGGTCGAACGCAGCCTGACCGGCCGGCGCTGGCTCTGGCGCCCGGCCGCGGACCGCACGGCGCAGGCCATCGCCCAGCGCTGCGGCGTGCCGGACGTGATCGGCCGGCTGCTCGCCGGGCGCGGCGTGATGCCCGATCATGCCGCGGATTTCCTCGAGCCGACGCTGCGCGCCTATCTGCCCGATCCCTCGGCGCTGACCGACATGGATGCCGCGGCGGCGCGGATCGCCGATTCAGTGCAGCGCGGCGCGACCATCGCGATCTTTGGCGATTACGATGTCGACGGCGCCTGTTCGGGCGCGCTCATGGCGCTGGGCCTTGGGGAACTTGGCGCGACGACCATCAATTACGTGCCGGATCGGCTCCGCGAGGGCTACGGGCCGAACGCGCCGGCGCTGCGGGCGCTTGCCGGGCAGGGGGCGGAACTGGTCGTCTGCGTCGATTGCGGAACGGCGGCGCATGAGGCGCTCGCGGCGCTCGACGGCCGGGCGGATGCCATCGTTCTCGACCATCACAAGAGCGAGGGAGCTCCGCCCGCCATCGTGGCGACGGTGAACCCGAACCGCGCTGACGATGCGTCGGGCCTCGGCAACGTTTGCGCGGCGACGATCAGCTTCCTCACCCTCGTCGCCGTGCAGCGGGAACTTCGCCGGCGGGGCTTCTTCGCGACGCGGCGCGAGATCGACCTGCTGTCGATGCTCGACCTCGTCGCGCTCGCGACGGTCTGCGACGTGATGCCGCTCACCGGCCTCAACCGCGCGCTGGTGACCCAGGGGCTGAAGGTGATGGCGCGGCGGGAACGGCCGGGAATCGCGGCATTGCTCGACGTCGCGCAGGTGAGGGAGGCGCCGGGCACGATGACCTGCGGCTTCGCGATCGGCCCGCGGATCAACGCCGCCGGCCGCATCGCCGAGGCGGATCTCGGGCTGCGCACGCTGCTCGCCGCCGAGCCGGCGACGGCGATGGTGCTGGCGCGCCGCCTCGACGAGATCAACCGCGAGCGCCAGG
>NZ_AFPR01000222.1:0-8917 GCF_000219295.1 Acidiphilium sp. PM | reverse complement strand
CCGGATGCGGCGCAGCGCCAGCTCTCGCGCCGGCCGACCGTGGCCGCCGGGATGCTGCTCGCCGCCGGCGAGGCGGATGCGGCGATCTGCGGCGGGCTCGGCGACTGGTCGCGCCAGTTCCGCTACGCGATGCCGATCATTCCGCGCAAGCCGGGGATCAAGCGGGTATCGGCGATGACGGCGCTGATCCTGCAGAGCGGCAACCTCTTCTTCTGCGACACGCACGTGAACGAGGACCCCTCGTCGGAGGACATCGCCGAGATGACCCATCTGGCGGCGGGAATGGTCTCGCATTTCGGGATCACGCCGAAGGTGGCGCTGCTGTCGCATTCGAATTTCGGGGCGTCGAACTCGGCCTCCGCGCGCAAGATGCGCCGGGCGCTGGCGCTGATCCACGCGCAGGATCCGGAACTCGAGGTCGATGGCGAGATGCACGCCGACGCGGCACTGTTCGAACCGATCCGCGCCCGCGCGGTGTGCGACAGCCGGCTGACCGGCTCGGCCAACCTGCTGGTGATGCCCTCGATCGACGCGGCGAATATCGGCTTCAACCTGCTCAAGGCCGCCGGCGAGGCGGTGACGGTCGGCCCGTTCCTGCTCGGCTTGTCGAAGCCGCTGCATATCGCGATCCCGAGCGTGACCGCCCGCGGCCTCGTGAACATGAGCGCTGTCGCCGCGATGGAGGCCGCGCTGATGGCGGGGTAACGGCGCTGCGGTTTTTGCACCGCAGCACTTTCAGATTTCAGGGAAACTTGCCATACTCGAAAGAAATTTTAGGAGGAAACAGGCATGTCGCAGCCCGAAACCATTCCCGTGAAGCCGGAGATCGCCGCTAACGCGCTTGTCGATCGTGCGAGATACGACGACATGGCGCGCCGCGCGGCGGAAAATCCCGAGGCGTTCTGGGCCGAGGAATCCAAGCGCATCACCTGGATGACGCCGCCGACCCGCATCAAGAACGTCACCTTCACCGGCAATGTCTCGATCAAGTGGTTCGAGGACGGCGTGCTGAACGCATCGGCCAACTGTCTCGACCGGCATCTCGCCACCCGCGGCGACCAGGTTGCGATCATCTGGGAAGGTGACGATCCCGGCGAACAGAAGCATGTGACCTATCGCGAGTTGCACGCCGAAGTGTGCCGCATGGCGAATGTGTTGAAGTCGCTCGGCGTGCGGAAGGGCGACCGCGTCACCGTCTACATGCCGATGATCGTCGAGGCGGCGGTGGCGATTCTCGCCTGCGCGCGCATCGGCGCGGTTCATTCCGTGGTGTTCGGCGGGTTCTCGCCGGACAGCCTCGCCAACCGCATCCAGGATTGCGACAGCTCGATCCTGATCACCGCCGATGAAGGCCGCCGCGGCGGCCGCAAGGTGCCGCTGAAGGCCAATGTCGATGCCGCGGCGAAATCCTGCCCGATGCTGAAGAAGGTTGTCGTGGTGAAGGCGACCGGCGGCCAGGTCGACATGCAGGACGGCCGCGACGTCTGGTATCACGAGGCGGCGGCGACCATGCCGCTCGACTGCCCCCCCGAGCCGATGAATGCCGAGGACCCGCTCTTCATCCTCTACACCTCCGGCTCCACCGGCAAGCCCAAGGGCGTGCTGCACACGACCGGTGGTTACATGGTCTGGGCGAGCTTCACCCACCAGTATGTGTTCGATTACCATGACGGCGAGGTCTACTGGTGCACCGCCGATGTCGGCTGGGTGACCGGCCATACCTATATCGTCTATGGTCCGCTCGCCAACGGCGCCACCACGCTGATGTTCGAGGGGATTCCGAACTACCCCGACACCAGCCGCTTCTGGCAGGTGGTGGACAAGCACAAGGTCAACATCTTCTACACCGCCCCGACCGCGATCCGCGCGCTGATGCGCGACGGCGAGGGGCCGGTGAAAAAGACCTCGCGCGCCTCGCTGCGGGTGCTGGGTTCGGTCGGCGAGCCGATCAATCCTGAAGCCTGGCTCTGGTACTATCGCGTCGTCGGCGACCAGCGCTGCCCGATCGTCGATACCTGGTGGCAGACCGAAACCGGCGGCATCCTGATCTCGGCGCTGCCCGGCGCGATCGACCAGAAGCCAGGCTCGGCGACGCTGCCGCTGCCCGGCGTGAAGCCGGTTCTGGTCGATGGCGACGGCAACGTCCTGGAAGGGGCGACTGAAGGCAATCTCTGCCTCGCCGACAGCTGGCCCGGCCAGATGCGGACGGTTTACGGCGATCACGAGCGGTTCATCCAGACCTATTTCTCGACCTTCCGGGGCTTCTACTTCTCCGGCGACGGCGCCCGCCGCGACGAGGATGGATATTACTGGATCACCGGCCGGGTAGACGACGTCATCAACGTCTCCGGCCACCGGATGGGCACGGCCGAGGTCGAGAGCGCGCTGGTCGCGCACGCCAAGGTGGCCGAGGCCGCGGTGGTGGGCTTCCCGCACGACATCAAGGGACAGGGCATCTACGCCTATGTGACGCTCGTCGCCGGCGAGGAGCCGACCGAGGAACTGCGCAAGGAACTGGTGATGTGGGTCCGCAAGGAAATCGGCCCGATCGCCGCGCCGGATGCGATCCAGTGGGCGCCCGGCCTGCCCAAGACGCGCTCGGGCAAGATCATGCGCCGAATCCTGCGCAAGATCGCCGCGAACGAGACCGACAGCCTGGGTGATACCTCGACCCTCGCCGACCCGGCGGTGGTCGACGATCTTGTCCGCAACCGGATGGCCTGATTGACCGGCGCCGAAGTGAGCGGGATGATCGAGCACGAGGCCGGCCGGGTCCATCGGGTGATGGGCTCGGGCGGTGTCGGATTGCATGTGCGGGAATGGGGGAGCGAGCACGCGCAACCCATCCTGTTCATCCATGGCTGGTCGTCCTGCTACCTCGCGTGGCGGTCGCAGTTCGACAGCACGCTGCGCGAGCGGTTCCGCCTGGTCTGCGTCGACCTGCGCGGGCACGGGTTTTCCGACAAGCCGCTCGACCCCGCGATGTACCAGACCAGCGCCCACTGGGCCGACGATATCGCGGCGGTGATGATCGCGCTCGGGCTCAGGCGGCCGGTTCTGGTGGGCGCGAGCTATGGCGGCTACGTGATCGGCGATTATCTGGCCCGCCATGGCACCAAGAATGTGAGCGCTGTAAACTTCGTGGGTGCCGCCGTGATTTCGTCGAACCCGCCCGTCAATATCGGTCGCCGCTTCATCGAGGGGGCCTTGATGGCGGCCAGCGACGATCCCGCCGTGATGATCGAGGGGGCGCGCAGCGTGATCCACGCCACCACGCATCGCCCGCTGCCGCCGGCCGATGCCGAGCGCGCGCTGGTCGCGTTCGCGCTCACGCCACCCGCGATCCGCGCCTTCCTGCTGATGCGGACGCTCGATTTCACAAGGACATTGGCCGAACTCGACCGTCCGGTGCTGATCACCCAGGGGGATGAGGATGCGATTGTTCTGCCGTCGATGGCCGAGCATATCGCCGCAACTGTCCCTGAGGGACGGTTGTCTCTGTATCCGGAATGCGGTCACACGCCACAATACGAATTTGCCGAACGGTTCAACGGGGAACTCGCCGAATTTGCGGGCGCGGTCTGACGAAAGGCGACTTATGCAGGTTATGCGATAAATTCATGGCGGGTTCACAGAGTGAACCCTTTATTCCCGTCTGTGCCGTCTTATGTGACAGACAGGCCGGTTGCTCCGGTCGAGAGTTCGGCAGAGATGCCGCGAGTGATCCGGTCCTGACCGACCGGATAGGGATCTTCGGATCCCGACGTCTCCCAGACGTGAAGCCTCCCTGTTGACTTCCCCGCCGGTCCGCCGGCGGGGATTTTTTTGTGTCAGATCGGCAACACCATGATTTTGTAGCCAAATGTTGCGGAAATCGCAATCTATGCAATCGTTCCGCCGCTAATTCGCGGTCCGGTGTTGCCGTCGAGACACGCTTTGATCACGGCGCGGCCTGCCGCGATCATCCGATCGAGTGGCAGGGATGCGGCGCCGTCCTGGGCGGCGGGCATATCCGGCAAGCAGGGCACATGCACGAACCCGACAAGAGCCGGCCGGGCCATCGTCTCCGCGATGTGCCGCGCGAGATAGAAGGTGGCGTTGCACACGAAGGTGCCGGCGGTATGCGAGACGGCGACGGGTATGTCGGCCGCGCGCACCGCCTGCAGCGCGCCCTTGACGGGCAGGGTGCTGAAATACGCCGCGGGGCCGTCGAAGGCGACAGGCTCGTCGATCGGCGCATTGCCGTCATTGTCGGGAATGCGGGCGTCGACCAGGTTGATGGCCACCCGCTCGATGCTGATGCCCGATCGTCCGGTAGCGAGGCCGAAACCAATCACCACGTCGGGCGCCCAGTCCGTCATCGCCTCGCGCAGGGCGCTTTCGAGCGGCGTGAACGCGCAGGGCAGGACGTGCCGGCGGATCTCGGTGCCGGCGACAGGTTCCGCGGCAAGTCGCTCGACGAGCAGGGCGGAGGGATTGACGCTGTCGCCGCCGAACGGCTCGAACCCGGTGACGAGGATTTTCATGCCTTCGATATAGGCACCGGCGCATGCCGACGCCACCGGGCAGCGGCGCTACCCCAGTTTGTCTCCGCCGCGCGAGTGTGGAATTCTGCCTACTCATCGAGCGGAGGAGCGGATGACATTCAAGCAAATCTGGGAGTCGGGCCGTGCCGTGCTGAACGGCTGGCTGTCGGTTCCGGCCGGGTTCGCCACCGAACTCATGGCGCGTCAGGGCTGGGACAGCCTGACGGTCGACATGCAGCATGGGCTGATCGAGTATGGCGACGCGGTTCGGATGCTCACCGCGATCGCGACGACCGGGGTGATCCCGATGGTGCGGGTGCCCTGGTTCGAGCCCGGCATCGTCATGAAGTCGATCGACGCCGGCGCGCTCGGCGTGATCTGCCCGATGATCAATTCCCGCGCCGAGGCCGAAGCCTTCGTCTCCTGCCTGCGCTACGCGCCGCGCGGCCGGCGCAGCTACGGCCCGATCCGCGCCGCGCTGATCCATGGCGCCGACTATGCGCAGCGCGCCAACGACATGGTGACAGGCTTCGCGATGATCGAGACCCGCGCGGCGCTTGAGGCGATCGACGACATCGTCTCGCTTCCGGAACTCGACGCGGTCTATATCGGCCCGAGCGATCTCGCGCTGTCGCTCGGCGAGGCGCCGCGGTTCGATCCGGTGGACTCTCCCGTTCACGACGCGATCCTGCATATCCTCGCCCGCGCCAAACACCACGGCAAGCGTGCCGCGGTGCATACGGGCTCGGCCGCCTATGCGCGCAAGATGGTCGATGCGGGTTTCGATCTCGTCACCGTCGGCTCGGATGCCGCCTTCATCGCGCAGGGCGCCTCGGCGGCGGTGCAAGCCTTCCACGGAGGGACCTGACGCCGATGCCGCCGCCCCGGCAAGACTGCCGGATTTGACGCGCCCCGTGCCGGCGAGGTCATGCGCGGCAACTTTCATGTCGCTGCGCATGCGGGTCATGTTCGGCATCATCCTGGTCACGCTTGGCGCCGTCGTCATCTGGAACGGATGACGGCAGGTGCATGCCGAGCTGAACGCGGCGCAGGAGGTCGCGAAAGCAACCGTTCTGAACAATTTCCGGCTGTTGCGCGACCGGCCGGATCACAACGGCGTTCTGCGCGGCCTCGTGCATATCTTCGACGGCTCGCGCAACATCCGCATCGTGCTTTACGATTCCGCGCGCCGGGAACTCGCGGCGTCGCGACTGCGGGAGCCCACGACATCATCGTGCTGGATCTCTCGGCGCGCGACGAGACATCCGAGGTGTGAGCCAACATCTCGGATGACACGCTGTTCGTCGTTCTCTTCGTCGGCGTCTCCCTGCTGCTGGGCTGGCGGCTGATCGGCTGGATCCTGGCGCCGCTCGCCAAGCTGGCAAGCGGCATCGCCGATCTGCGCGCCGGCCGCACCGCTGGCCCGCGTGAACGGCGCTCGTTGGTCGCCGCCTTCAACGGTCTGGTGCGCGACCTCGCGGCACGCGCGGCCGAGGCACGCCAGCTCAGGATCAGATGGACCGGATTCAGGAGGAAGAGCGGGCCGACCTTGCCGTGACCTGCACGACGATGTCGGTCCGCAACTCTCTCTCACCAAGATAGAGTTCGACACGCCGAGGCCATGCCGGTGCGATGCTGGTGGTGACGGTGTTCAGATCCGGATGTCGTCGTGCGCGCTGGCCAGAAGCCGTCCCGAGAGCCTGAGGTCGACGCCACGCTCTCGCCGCGCGAGGCGGAAATCGTCCATCTGCTCGGCATGGGCAATTCGATCGGCCAGATCGCCGATGCGATGGGGGTGAGCTACAAGACGATCGCCAACAACTGCACGCGGATCCGCGGCAAACTCGGGCTTGCCGATGTAAAGGAGCTGGTGCGCCACGCGGTCGAGCGCCGCTTTCGCGGCACCGGGTTCGGTTAGAGCATCTTTATCAATACAATCGAGCATTACATCCGATCTGGAAGGATCGGAAAATGCTCGAGGTTCTGTACCATTTCCGTGACCACGGAGCGTTAGATTCAAGCCTCCACGCAGGGCTTGGAACATGGCGGACCGCTTCTGACTGAACGACACGTAATGGGCGGCGATCGGCCGATCGAGGGGTGGACGGACGACCAGGATCCATGCCGCCGCGGATGAGCAGGGTGCGCGTCGCCGCCGTCCTCCTGACGCCGGGACAGGTATCCGACATCAGCGGCGCCCGATCGCTTCTGCCGACCATGCCGCCGCCAGAAGACCTGATCGCCGACAAGGCCTACGACGCCGATGACCTCCGCGCCTTCCTCACCAGGCAGGGCACAAGGCTCGTGATCTCGACGACGCCCCACCGCCGCGCCATACCGGCTTTCGACTCCGTCGCCTACAGATTGGGCAATCTCATCGAGTGCGCCTTCTGCAGGCTCAAGGACCGGCGCGCCATCGTCACACGCTAGGACAAAGCCGCACGTGACGTTCTTGCCATTAGATGTCTCGTCCTCGCCGTCACGGCATGGGTCTGCTGAGTCCAGAACCTAGGACTAACATTCCGTAGTCCCAAATCTTTCGACATGGACACCATATGATCATATTTTATGTAATCAAATGATATACTTCATCTGAAAGCGTCATCACTCGGCACCCCTCCTTGATGTAGATCAAAGTGACATTTCGAATTGTCACTATAATCTGACATATCAAAATCACCGGGAGGGATGGATGCGGATCCTGCTGTTGCATCCGAATTATCATTCGGGCGGCGCCGAAATCGCCGGAAACTGGCCGCCCGCCTGGGCCGCCTACATCGCCGGCGCGCTGAAATCCGCCGGCTTCACCGATCTGCGCTTCATCGACGCGATGACCAACGACCTGTCGGACGACGCCCTGCGCGACATCCTCCGCGCCGAACGGCCGGACATCATCGGCAGCACCGCGATCACCCCCTCGATCTACAAGGCCGAGCGCCTGCTCAAGATCGCGCGCGAGGAACATCCCGGCGCGCTGACGGTTCTCGGCGGCGTGCACGCCACCTTCATGTATGGCCAGGTTCTCGCCGAAGCCCCCTGGATCGACGTGATCGTCCGCGGCGAGGGCGAAGGGATCATCGTCGATCTCGCCCGTGCCGTGGCGGCGGGGAATTTCGCGGCAACCCGCCACGACATCCGCGGCATCGCCTTCCGCGAGGCGGGCAAGGTCGTCGCAACCGAAGCCGCCCCCACCGTCAAGGATCTCGACGCCCTCGCCCCCGACTGGAGCATCCTCGACTGGGACCGCTACCGCTACATCCCGCTCGGCACCCGTGTCGCCATCCCCAACATGGCGCGCGGCTGCCCCTTCACCTGCTCGTTCTGCTCGCAATGGAAATTCTGGCGCGACTACCGCTACCGCGATCCCTCGAAAGTGGTCGATGAAATCGTGCGTCTGCGCGATGAGCACGGCGTCGGCTTCTTCATCCTCGCCGACGAGGAACCGACGATCAACCGGAAGAAATTCGTCGCCTTCTGCGAGGAGCTGATCGCACGCGATGTCGGCCTGCTCTGGGGCATCAACACCCGCGTCACCGACATCCTGCGCGACGAGGCGCTGCTGCCGCTCTACCGCCGCGCCGGGCTCATCCACGTCTCCCTCGGCACCGAGGCCGCCGCCCAGATGAAGCTCGACCGTTTCAACAAGGAAACCACGATCGAGCAGAACCGCAAGGCGATCGCCCTGCTGCGCGCCGCCGGCATCGTGGTCGAGGCGCAGTTCATCGTCGGGCTGGAGAACGAAACACGCGAAACGCTGGAGGAAACCTACCGCATGGCGCGCGACTGGGCGCCCGATCTCGCCAACTGGTCGATGTACACGCCCTGGCCCTTCTCCGACCTGTTCCGCGACCTGGCCGACAAGGTCGAGGTGTTCGACTACGAGAAATACAATTTCGTCACCCCGATCATCCGCCCCGCGGCAATGGACCGCGCCGAACTACTCGACCGGGTGATGCACAATTACCGCCGCTTCTACATGCGCAAGGCGCTGTTCTCCTACCCCTGGGCCGGCTCCGGCGCGCGAAGGCGCTATCTGCTCGGCTGCCTCAAGGCGTTCATGAAATCCGGCTTCGAGCGCAAATTCTACGATCTAGGCCGGGTCGGCTACTGGGGGCCGCAATCGAAGCGCAAGGTCGATTTCCATTTCGACGGCGCCCGGAGCAAGGCCGGCGCGGAGCAGGTCGAATGGCGCACCATGCACGACAACAAGCGGCACCCAAGCAAGGCGCCCAGCCCTGCGGAACCACCACCCTGACCGCGCTCGACAATCCGTCGGGGCCGCGCATCGGGCCGAACGCGATCCTCCAGGTCTTCGCCGCCCTCGACGCCTCGGGCGGACAGGCCTGCGTCGCCCGGGTCGCGCGCGCGGCCGGCGCCGAATCGCATCTCTC
>NZ_AFPR01000223.1:0-1747 GCF_000219295.1 Acidiphilium sp. PM | reverse complement strand
TTGGCGGCGGGCTTGCCGCCCCGGCGGCGGCCCCTGGATTCGGCCTCCTCCCACTCGACGGGATCGAGACCGTCCACGGCGAGGCGGGGAATCGGGTGGCCGATCAGCAATTCGATCGCGTCGACCGCGGCGCGGTCGGCCGGCGTGGCGAGGGTCAGGGCGCGGCCCTGCATTCCCGCCCGTCCGGTGCGGCCGATGCGGTGGACGTAATCCTCGGCGTGGTGCGGGACGTCGAAATTGAAGACATGCGACAGGCCGCCGATATCGATGCCGCGGGCGGCGACGTCGGAGCAGACCAGCAGGCGGATCTCGCCGGCCTTGAAGCGCTCGAGGGTCGCGAAGCGGGCGGATTGCGGCATGTCGCCATGCAGCATGCCGGCCGAGAATTTGTGCCGCGTCAGCGACTTGCAGAGAATGTCGACATCGCGTTTGCGGTTGCAGAAGACGAGCGCGTTCTGCACGTCCTCGGTGCGGATCAGCCGGCGCAGGGCCTCGCGCTTGTCGTGCGTGGCGACCAGCGACAGGCCTTCGGTGATCGTGGTGGCGACGGTGGCCGGGCGGGAGACGGTGATCTGCTTCGGGTTCGAGAGGAACGCGTCGGCCAGGCGGCGGATTTCGGGGGCCATGGTGGCGGAGAAAAAGAGCGTCTGCCGCATGGTTGGCAGGAGGGAGACGATCCGCTCGATATCGGGGATGAACCCCATGTCGAGCATGCGGTCGGCCTCGTCGATCACCAGCACCCGCACGTCCGACAGCAGCAGGCCGCCGCGCTCGAAGATGTCGATCAGGCGGCCGGGGGTGGCGATCAGCACGTCGACCCCGCGGGTCAGCACGTCGCGCTGCTCGCCCATGCTCTCGCCGCCGATCAGCAGCGCATGGTTGAGCTTCAGGTGCTTGCCGTACTGGACGAAATTCTCGGCGACCTGGAGGGCGAGCTCGCGCGTCGGCTCGAGGATGAGGGAGCGCGGCATCCGCGCCCGGGCGCGGGAGCCGGAGAGAATGTCGAGCATCGGCAGGGTGAAGCTCGCGGTCTTGCCGGTGCCGGTCTGCGCGCAGCCGAGAACGTCCCGCCCCATGAGCACGGTCGGGATCGCCTGTTCCTGGATCGGGGTCGGGTTCAGATAGCCCTTTTCCTCAAGGGCCTTGAGGATCGGCTCGGACAGGCCGAGCGACGCGAAGCCGGAGGCGGGCGGCGTTTCGGCAGCCTCGGCGGCGGCGTCTTCCTGTGGGTGCGGCACGAAATCCCTGGACTCGGACAATATTCAGACCAATTCGGACAAGAGGAGCAGGAGTGCCCGCATCCGCTCGCTCCCGATTCGTTGCGGAGCGGCCAGACGCGAGACGGGGGCGCAGTTGCGTCTGCCCCGAGATCGTTGATATCCGTTCTGACCGCCGAAAAGTCAAGTGAATGGCGGGCTGGCGCGCGGCCTGCCCGGAACGCCGGGGGCGTGTTAGGCTGGACGCCCCGCCCGCGCCGGAGCGGCCGCGGACGGCACGACGGCGCTGCCCGGAAGGAGACAACCATGGCCCGATTCACCGCGCTTCTCCCGCTGGCCGCCGCCCTGCTCGCGGCACCGCTCGCCGCCGCGGCGGCACCGCACCGGCAAGGCGCGACCACCCTCACCCTCTCGGTGACCGGCAGCGCGCGGCATCTGCCGGATGCGATGGCGGCGACGCTCGAGATCGCCGGCGAGGCGCCGGACGCGGCCGCGGCGGCACCGCACCGGCAAGGCGCGACCACCCTAAC
>NZ_AFPR01000224.1:0-2115 GCF_000219295.1 Acidiphilium sp. PM | reverse complement strand
GCGCCGCGCCGCCTGAGGGGGCAGAGCACTTTCCGATCCTTCCGGACCGGATGTAGTGCTCTATCGTATTGATAAAAAACAATAGTTTGGTGGCTTGCCTGTCCCTGAAATTCACCCACGAATTTCAGGGGCAGGACACTACACCGCCTTGGCGCCGATATCCCGGCGGCAGAATCCGCCGGGAAAGCCGATCCGCCGCACCGCGACATAGGCGCGGTCGATCGCCTCGCGCAGGTCATCGCCCGTCGCCGTCACCGCCAGCACCCGCCCGCCGGCACTCACCAGCGCGCCGTCGCGCCGCGCCGTGCCGGCCTGGAACACCGTCGTCTCCGGCAGCCCGGCCACCCCGGCGAGGTCGATCGGATGGCCCTTCTCATAGGCGCCCGGATAGCCCTTCGCCGCCATCACCACCGTCGCCGCCGCGCCGTCCCGCCAGTCGAGCCGGGTTTCCGGATCGAGCCGCCCCCGCGCCGCATCGGCGAGCACCGGCAACAGGTCGGTCCTCAGCAGCGGCAGCAGCGTCTCGCATTCCGGATCGCCGAACCGCACGTTGAACTCGATCAGCCGGGGGCCGGAGGCGGTGAGCATCAGCCCGGCGAACAGGAAGCCGCGGAACGGCGTCCCGCGCCGCGCCATCGTCCGCAGCGCCGGGCGGACGATCCGCTCCATCGCCGCCCCGATCACCGCCCCCGAGGCCGCCGGCGGCGGCGCGATCGCGCCCATCCCGCCGGTATTCGGCCCGGTATCGCCATCGCCCACCCGCTTGTGGTCCGAGGCGGTGCCGCAGAACACCGCGGCCTCGCCGTCGCAGATCGCGAACAGCGAGATCTCGGTGCCGATCAGGCATTCCTCGATCACGATCTCCGCACCCGAGGCGCCGTGCAGCCCGCCCTCCAGCATCGCCGCCACGGCCTCGCGCGCCTCCTCATCGGTCGCGGCGACGACCACGCCCTTGCCCGCCGCCAGCCCGTCCGCCTTGATCACGATCGGCGCCGGATGCTCGTCGAGATAGGCGCGCGCCGCGCCGGCATCGGTGAAGCTGGCCCAGCCGGCCGTCGGAATCCCCGCCTCGTCGCAGATCTCCTTGGTGAACCGCTTCGAGGATTCGAGCCGCGCCGCCGCCTCGGTCGGGCCGAAACAGGCGATTCCCGCCGCCGCCAGCCGGTCCGCGAGGCCGAGCGCCAGCGGCGCCTCCGGCCCCGGCACCACGAGGTCGATCCGCTCCGCCCGCGCGAACTCCACGAGCGCGTCGATCTCCTCGGCGCCGATCCCGACGCATTTCGCCAGCGATTCCATGCCCGGATTCCCCGGCGCGACGAAGAGTGTCTCCAGCACCGGGCTCTGCGCGAGCTTCCACGCCAGCGCATGCTCGCGCCCGCCGCCGCCGACAACCAGAACCCGCATGATCGACCCCCTTGCGCTTGTGCAACCGGCGCGCGCTTAGCATAGTCCGCCGCCATGAGCGAAACCACGGACACCGCCACCGGCAACCTGCCCGAACTCACCGTTTCCGAACTCGCCGGCGCGGTCAAACGCACGGTCGAGACCGCCTTCGGCCGCGTGCGCGTGCGCGGCGAGATCACCGAGATGAAGACCTACGCCTCCGGCCATACCTACATGGCGCTGAAGGACGAGGGGGCGAAGATCCGGGCGATCATCTGGCGCGGCAACGCCGCGCGACTCGGGCTGAAGCCGGAGAACGGCGTCGAGGTCATCGCCACCGGCCGCATCACCACCTATCCCGAGCGCTCGGAATACCAGCTCATCATCGAGCGGCTGGACTATGCCGGCGAGGGCGCGCTGCTCGCCCGCATCGAGAAGCTGCGCCTGCGCCTCACCGAGGAAGGCCTGTTCGACGCCGCCCGCAAGCGCGCCCTGCCGCTGCTGCCGCGCATCGTCGGCGTCGTCAGCTCGCCCCAAGGTGCCGTGATCCAGGACATCCGCACCACCATCGCCCGCCGTTTCCCCCGCCGCATCATCCTCTGGCCGGTCGCCGTCCAGGGCGAGGCCGCCGCGGCCCAGATCGCCGCCGCCATCCGCGGCTTCGGCGCGCTGCCGGAAGCGGGCGAGGTGCCGCGGCCGGACGTGCTGATCGTCGCCCGCGGCGGCGGCTCG
>NZ_AFPR01000225.1:0-2541 GCF_000219295.1 Acidiphilium sp. PM | reverse complement strand
GAGGACGCGGGCCGGCCCGGCGCGCCGGGTCAGGGCACCCGCCCGATCGCCACGAATTCGCAGGCGAAGCCGAAATCGTCGGCGGCGAAGCTGGCATCGAGCGCCCGCATCGCCTCGTCGAATTCGGCCGCGGTCATCAGCCCGGCGCCGATCAGACGGTCGCGCTGGTTCAGGTAGAAGTCCTTCTGATGCGTTTCGAGCTCGGAATCGCGACCATAGGTGAGGCCGAGGCGCACGCGCGGGACGGCCAGCACCTGCACGTCCGCGAGCCCGGCGGCGCGGAACATCCGGTAGAGACGCCGCCCGACCTGCCGCCCGGCGCCGACCGAAGCCTGCAACTGCCGGACCGCGCCGTTCAGCCGCTCCAGGGCCGGAGGTTCGTCGGGGTAGGAGAACCAGGCGCCGTCATCGACCTCCATGACCGCGACGCGGCCGCCGGGGGCGGTGGCGCGGACCATTTCGGCGAGCGCGGCCTCCGGCCGTTCGAGGTGCTGGAACAGGAAGCGGCTCAGCGTGAGGTCCTGGCTGGCGGATTCGACCGGCAGCGCATAGGCGTCGGCCAGCCGGGCATCGACCGCGAGGTGCAGCGCGGCGGCGAGGTCCCGCAGCAGCGAGAGGCCGTGGGCGTCGTTGTCGACGGCGGTGATCCGGGCTTCGGGACCGCACATCCAGGCAAGGTCGAGGCACAGGGCGCCGGTGCCGGCGCCGACATCGAGCACGCGGACCGGCCCGCGCGACAGGCCGAACACCGGCAGCACCGCGAGGCGCTGGAAATGCGTATGCATGCTCTGGCGCAGGAGCCAGGCCAGGTCGCCGCCTTTCGGCAGCAGCTTCCGTGTTGCCTGCGCTACGCGCGCCGTCCATGCCACCAAGGCGGCGTTGTCTGCTGTCACTCTACCTCCGGAACAATCGGCTTTTGCGAATCGGCGCGGGAAGTGCGCCCGGGCGAGGCTGGCGGCACCCTGCGGCATGGCAGGTCCGCGCCGCGGCTTGCGTTGGTCCGATGCAGGTCATTCGCCAGTGCAACCGCGCCTCGTGGATTTTCCCGATACGGAAAAATGTAACATGCGCCTGTTAATTTTCGATTAAGGCGCGACATTGGAATGGATGCCGGGAAAGCCCCGGTTGGCGCGCTTGCGGCATCGGCGTATCGTCGCGCGGTGGCGATGCCGCCTTCCGCGACCCGCACCTTGCGCGCCGATGCGGACCCGGTTTGAAAAGGCTACAGTCTAGACCATGATTTTTCGGAAACCGGCGTGGCGAGGCGCGTTTGATTTTCTGTTGCGGCTTCGGCAATTGCTTTTTATTAAAAAAAATGACAAAATTTGGGCAATTCGACTATTGTGCCGCAAAAACAAGACGAATCCGCCATGGTGGAACAGTTCGGATCAACAGCTCCCGGAATGCCGGCACATGAATAGGCTTGTTTATGCTTTTTTGTTCGTTGGGATGTGAGTCTGTTCAATACAGACGACCGGATCGCGCCGCCATGAAGCCGGCGCGGCCGGATGCGGCGGTCGCTGCCGGCCGCCTCGGACGGCGCGCCGATGCCCGGCCGGGTCAGGTCAGATAACATTGGATCGATCATGAGATCCCGCCGGCCCGGCATCGGGGCCAAGGCTGGCCGGGCCGGACTCCCGCCGGGATGACGCTCGCCGGCAACAGGCCCGACGATTTCACCGACATCGTCAATCTCGCGGTGGAGGAGAGCGGAACGGGGATCTGGGATCGCGACGTCGTGACCGGGGAGATCCGGTATTCGCGGGGCTGGTGGCGGATCCTGGGCTATGCCGAGATGCCGGCCCGCTCGCATATCGAGGCGGCCTATGCCCGCGTCCACCCGGATGACCTCGACTATGTCCGGCAGACGATGCAGGACCATTTCGACCGGAGGACCGCGCGCTATGAGGTCGAGCATCGGCTGCGCTGCGCCGATGGATCGTACAAATGGGTTCTCAGCCGGGGCATGGTGGTTGAGCGCGACATCGCGGGTCGCCCGGTGCGCATGGTCGGCACGACGACCGACATCACCACGCTGCGCACCCTTGCCGAGGAGCTGGCGCGGGAGAAGGCCGAGGCGCGTTTTCGCGCCGAGCAGCTCGCCGAGCGCACGCGCGAACAGGCCGCCGCGCACCGGCTCGCGCAGATCGGCAGCTGGCAATGGGACCTTGCGGCCGGCGAGATCCGCTTCTCGCCCGAGACCTGGCAGCTCGCCGGCGGCGAGGCGCGGAACCGGCCGGTGACGCTCGACGAGTTGCGGGCGCTGTTTCCGCCGGCCGATCGCCGGCTGATGCTGCGGCGGTTTGTCGCCGGGCTGAAGGCCGGACAGCCGGTGAGCGTGCAGCACCGGCTCACCGCGTTCGACGGACGGACGCTGGACGTGGTGTCGTACGCGGAGCCGATCGGCGAGGCGGGCGGCAGGGCGAGGCGGCTCAGGGGCGTGACCCAGGACGTGACGGCGTACCGGCGGATGCAGGCCGCGCTGCGGTCGTCGGAGGCGCTGGCCTTTCGCGTGCTGGAGGCGACGCGGGATGCGGTGAT
>NZ_AFPR01000226.1:0-11965 GCF_000219295.1 Acidiphilium sp. PM | reverse complement strand
GAAATCCGCGGCTATGCCTCCCAGCTCGCGCATCTGCTGAACCAGCCCGAAATGGCGGCGATCCTCGCCGCCGACCCGCGCTTCGGCCGCGCCGTCCGCCCGCTCTGCCACCTGCTCAGGATTCCGCTGCCGGCCGCGCTGGCCCCGCAACCGATTTTGCTCCGCCGCCCCGAACCCGCCAGCGGAACGCCCTCGCAGCGGCTCTGCAACCACTCTTCCGCGCCGGCGCCGGATCGGGCCGCGCCATCTGCCCCGCTTGCCGTCGCCCTCCGCCCGTCCGGATAACGCCGGGGCGGCGCTTACATTCAGCCTTCTGCCAGAACGTCCCTGATCGCCCCGGTCAGGCGCGCCAGTTCATCCTGCGCGATGGTCAGCGCCGGGGTGAGATAGACGATGTCGCGGAACGGCCGGATCCACGCCCCGCGCGCGACGAACCGCTCCCGCAACCCCACCGGATTCTTGATCCGCCCCAGCTGCACCACGCCGATCGCCCCCTTCACCCGCACATCGACCACGCCGGGCAGCCCCCGGCACGGTTCCAGCCCCTCGCGCAGCCAGGCCTCGATTTGCCTGGCCTGCCCCAGCCGGTCCTCGGTCTCGAACAGGTCGAGCGAGGCATTCGCCGCGGCGCAGCCCAGCGGATTGGCCATGAAGGTCGGCCCGTGCATCAGCGCCTTCATCGGGTCCTCGCCGAGAAACGCCTCGTACAGGTCGCGATGCACCACCGTCGCCGCCAGCGGCGAGGTGCCGCCCGTCAGCGCCTTCGACAACGTGACGATATCCGGCACGACGCCCGCCTGCTCGAAGGCGAACATCGTTCCCGTCCGCCCGAACCCAGTGAAGATCTCGTCGAAGATCAGCGTCAGCCCGTATTGGTCCGCCGCCGCCCGCAGCCGCCGCAGCACGGCGTCGTCGTGAAACACCATGCCGCCCGCCCCCTGCACCAGCGGCTCGACGACGATCCCCGCAAGCTCCCCGGCGTGCCGCTCCAGCAGCGCCATGAAAACCTGCTCCGACTCCGCATCCCGGGGCAGGGGGGCGATCACATGCTCCTGCAACAGCCCGGCGAACAGCGCGTGCATCCCTTCCTCGGGGTCGCACACCGCCATCGTCGCCAGCGTGTCGCCATGATACCCGTCGCGGAAGGCAAGGAATTTGTGCCGCCCGCGCTCGCCGCGATTGAGCCGCGCCTGCACCGCGACCTTCATCGCCACCTCCACCGCGACCGAGCCGGAATCGGTGAAGAACACCCGCTCCAGCCCGTCCGGCATCATCCCGGCCAGCCGCGTCGCCAGCCGATAGGCCGGCTCGTGCGCCAGCCCGCCGAACATCACATGCGGCATCGAATCGAGCTGGGCCGCGACAGCCTCACGGATATGCGGATGATTGTAGCCGTGGCACGCCGTCCACCAGGAGGCGACGCCGTCGATCAGCACCCGCCCGTCGGCCAGATGGATTCTTGCGCCCTCCGTCCGCACCGCCGGCAGCGGCAGCGGCGCGGTCTGCATCTGCGCATAGGGCAGCCAGACATGCCGCCAGCCGCGCTCCAGCCAGTCGCTCACGAAAGCTTCGTCATCCCGAGCCTGTCGAACAGCGCATTGTCCCGCGCGACCGCGGGGTTCGCCGTGGTCAGCAGCGTGTCGCCATAGAAAATCGAGTTCGCCCCGGCGAGGAAGCACAGCGCCTGCGCCTCGTCGCTCAGCGCCTCCCGCCCGGCCGACAGCCGCACCCAGGATCTCGGCATGGAAATCCGCGCCGCCGCGATGGTGCGGACGAAATCGATCGGGTCGATCGGCGCGCTCTCGCCAAGCTTCGTGCCCTTCACCGCGACCAGCGCGTTGATCGGCACGCTCTCCGGCGGCGGGTCGAGATCGGCGAGGGTCGCGAGCAGCCCGGCCCGGTCGTCGATATCCTCGCCCATCCCGATGATCCCGCCGCAGCAGATATTGATCCCCGCATCCCGCACCGCCGCCAGCGTATCCAGCCGGTCCTGGTAGGTGCGGGTGGTGATGATGCGGCCGTAGAATTCCGGCGAGGTGTCGAGATTGTGGTTGTAATAGTCGAGTCCGGCCGATTTCAGCCGCGCCGCCTGGTCCGGCCGCAGCATCCCGAGGGTGACGCAGGTTTCCATCCCCAGCGCCTTCACCCCCTCGACCATCGCCGCAACCCGGTCGAGATCGTGATCCTTGGGCGAGCGCCAGGCTGCCCCCATGCAGAAGCGTTGCGCCCCGGCCTCCTTCGCCCGCCGTGCAGCCTCCAGCACCGGGGCGATGTCCATCAGCTTCGAGGCCTTCACCCCCACGTCGAAGTCCGCGCTTTGCGGGCAATAGCCGCAATCCTCCGGGCAGCCGCCGGTCTTGATCGAGAGCAGGGTGGAAATCTGCACCTGGGTCGGGTCGAAATGCCGGCGGTGCACCGTCTGCGCCTGGAAGATCAGCTCGGGCAGCGGCAGCGCCAGCAGGGCGGCGATGCGCGCCCGCGTCGGGGACGGCATGCCAGCAGCGGCAGCAATGGAAGAATCGAGTGCGATGGACATGGCAAGCTCCGATTTGCCCCAAGGGGTCGAACCGGTGATAAACGCTGCATCCGCGTTCGTGAAGCTTTTGCGGCAGATTGAGACAGGATGACCACGCTCGACCAGTTCGCGACCGACAAGCTCGCCCGCCTTGAGGCCGGCGCCCTGCGACGTCGCCTGCGCCCGACCGCCCGCGCCGCCGGCGCGGTGCTGGAGCGCGACGGGCAGCGGCTGATCTCGTTCTCCTGCAACGACTACCTCAACCTCTCCACCCACCCGGCGGTGATCGACGCCGCGATCGACGCCGCCCGCCGCCACGGCGCCGGCGCCGGCGCCTCCCGCCTCGTCACCGGCGACCATCCGCTCTACCGCGCGCTCGAGGCGCGCCTCGCCGCGCTGAAACAGACGGAAGACGCCGTGGTGTTCGGCTCGGGCTTCCTCGCCAATACCGGCATCATCCCGGCGCTGATGACGCGGCACGATGCGATCTTCGTCGACGAACTCGCCCATGCCTGCATCTGGGCCGGCGCCCGCCTGTCCGGCGCCGCGCTCCACGTCTTCCGCCACAACGACCTCGCGCATCTCGCCGAACTCCTCGCCGCCCATCGCCAAGCCGCCCGCCACGCGATGGTGGTGACCGACGGCGTCTTCTCCATGGATGGCGACCTCGCGCCCGTCGGAGAGATGCTCGCCTTGGCCAACGCGCATGACGCCTGGCTGATGACGGACGATGCGCACGGCATCGGCGTCATCAACGAAGGGCGCGGCTCGGCTCACGGCCATGACGTGCCGTTGCAGATGGGCACGCTGTCCAAGGCGGTGGGCAGCTATGGCGGCTATCTCTGCGCCTCGCACGTGGTGTGCGAGCTGATCCGCAACCGTGCCCGCAGCTTCGTCTACACCACCGGCCTGCCGCCGGCGGTGGTCGGCGCCTCGATCGCGGCCCTCGACCTGATCGCGACCGACCCCGCAATGTGCGCCGCCCCGCTCGCCCATGCCCGCCGCTTCTGCGCCGCCCTGGGCCTGCCACCGGCCGAAAGCCCGATCGTGCCGCTCCTGCTCGGCACCGCCGAGCGCGCCCTCGCGGCGCAGGCCGTGCTGGAGGCGGCGGGCTTTCTGGTCGCCGCCATCCGCCCGCCCACGGTGCCCGAGGGCACGGCGCGGCTCCGCTTCGCCTTCACCGCCTGCCACGCCCCAGATGACATCGACCGTCTGGCCCAACTCGTCCACGACAGAATCCTGGTGACCGCATGAGCCATTTCTTCATCACCGCATCCGGCACCGAGATCGGCAAGACGCATGTCGCCGCCGGCATGATCCGCCACTGGCGGGCCGGCGACGTTCCCGCGCGGGCGCTCAAGCCGGTCGCCAGCGGCTACCAGCCCGCGCTCTCCGCGTCGAGCGATGCCGGTATCCTGCTGCGGGCGATGGGCAGTTCGATGGTGAACGACGAGGCGGTCGCCACCATCTGCCCCTGGCGGTTTCCCGACCCGATCTCGCCGGACATGGCGGCGGCGCGCAGCGGGCGGCGCATTCCGTTCGACGACCTCGTCGCCTTCTGCCAGGCCGAGATCGTCGGCGCGGCCGGCCCCATGCTGGTCGAGGGCGTCGGCGGCGCGATGGTGCCGCTGGATGAAACGCACACCGTGCGCGACTGGATCGCCGCCCTTGGCATCGAGGTCGTGCTGGTCGCCGGCGGCTATCTCGGCACGATCAGCCACACGCTCTGCGCCGTCGAGGCCCTGCGCGCGCGGGGGATCGCGATTGCCGCGGTCGTGATCAACCCGATGGAGCCGCTGCCGGTGCCGGTCGAGCGCACGCGGGAGTCGCTGCTGCGGCATCTCGGCGCCACCCCGCCGCCGGTCTTCATCGACGATACGCCGGACTGGCACGCCTGGCTCGACGAGGCCGCCCGCCGCTGAGTCGCCGGATGATACGAACGGCGTGTTGACACCCCCCGAAATCCTATATACCGGTTATTGAAAATCTGCATGGGGAGACCGACGGATGCGCGCTCTTGTGCCCGATTGCCCTTGCAGGCGGCAGGCTGAGTGGCTTCTGTTCTGGTCTCGTTCCCGCACGGCCCACGGGTTCGCCCGGCGCCGGCGTGACACGGCGGGCCGCGACCGCGACGGAAGTGGCTTCAGGCCCGGATCGGTCCGGAAAATTCACAAACACTAGGGGAAACAAATCCAATGGTCAGAAAACTCCTTTTTGGCGCCGGCATGATTGCGCTGTCGTGCGGGCTGGGTGTCGCGCACGCGGCCTCGGGCACGATCGAGATCGGCATGATCGCGGACATGACCGGACCGGCGGCGCTCAGCGGGCAGCACAAGGTCGATGGCGCGAAGCTCGCCGTTGACGAGATCAACGCCCATGGCGGCATCAACGGCAAGAAGATCAAGCTGATCGTCGAGGACGATCGCGGGCAGAACCAGGCCGGCGTCTCGGCCTATCAGAAACTTGCGGCGAACCAGAATATCGTCGCGATCATCGGCTCGATCCGCAGCACCATCGTGCAGGCGACGCTGCCTTACGTCGCGCGCTACAAGATTCCGACCATGATCGGCGGCACCGATCCGAAGCTGACGCATGTGGGCAACCAGTGGGTGTTCCGCTTCCGCCCGAACGATACCTATGCCTCGGCGACGATGGCCCAGTATGCGGTAAAGACGATGGGCAGCAAGAAGGTTGCCATTCTTTACGACACCGACGCCTTCGGCTCGGCCGGCAATCAGCTGCTCAAGGCGGCGCTGGTGAAGGACGGCGCGAAAGTGGTCAGCGACCAGGGCTACACGACCGCGACGCGCGACTACACCTCGTTCCTTGAAAAGATCAAGAACTCCGGCGCGGATACGCTGGCCACCTACATGACGAATTCGGAGGACGAGGCGCAGATGCTCAAGCAGCTGCGCCAGCTCGACCTCAAGGTGAAGATCATCGGGTCCACCTCGATCGCGACGGCGGTGTGCATCCAGCTTGCCGGGTCGGCGGTCGACGGCACCTACGGCGTTTCCGATTTCGTGGCGGACGGCAATGACGCGGCGAAGGCGTTCACCAAGCTCTATGTCGCGAAATATCACAGCCAGCCCGACGTGTTCGGCGGCTGGGTGTATGACGCGATGAACGTCCTGAGCCGGGTGATCGCGAAGGACGGCACCGCGCCGGCGGCGATCCAGAAGGGCATTCGCGCGGTGAAGGGCTATCACGGCGTCGAGGGCACCTACAATTTCGACGCGAACGGCGACGGGCTGCACGGCTACTGGGTGGTGAAGATGCAGCACCAGAAGGTCATCCCGATCAAATACGTCGGCTGAAGGCCGCGCGCCGTCCGGGCAGGGTCGTGGCCCGGACGGCGTTCGCCGTTATCGTGACGGAATGAAAAACCAGCTGCCCGGGATATCGTCTGCGTGTTCTCCGAATTCATCCAGCTGACCATCGCGGGGCTTGCGGTCGGCAGCATCTATGCGCTGATCGCGCTCGGCTTCGTGCTGATCTACACCTCGGTCAACGTGGTGAATTTCGCCCAGGGCGATTTCGCGATGATCGGCGCCTATTTCATGGTCAGCCTCGTCGTCGTGCTGCATCTGCCCTGGTGGCTCGCGCTTCTGCTCGCGGTGGCGGGAACCGGCGTGGTCGGCGCGCTGTTCCAGTTGCTGATCTTCCAGCCGGTGCGCAACCGGCCGCGCAACTTCCTGCCGGTGATGATCGCCACTGTCGGCGCCTCGGTCTTTCTCGAACAGGCGTTCCTGCTGATCTATGGGCCGATCCCGTACCAGCTGCCGCCGATCTTCAAGGCGCAGTCGGTCGCTTTGCTCGGCGTGCACGTCTATCCGCAATATATCGTCATCATCGTCGTCACCGCCGCCATGGTGGCGCTGCTGAACTGGTTCCTCGAACGGACCAAGCTCGGCAAGCAGTTGCAGGCGACGGCACAGGACCCGGACACCGCGCGGCTGATGGGAATCCGCGTGGCCTGGATGGCGGCGCTGACATTCGCCATCAGCACCGCGCTGGGTGGGCTGGCGGGTTTGCTGATCGCACCCGTCTACACGGTGACGGCGACGATGGGCTCGACCATCGCGCTGAAGGCGTTCGCCGCGGCGATCGTCGGCGGGTTCGGCAGCATGAAGGGCGCCATCGTCGGCGGGCTCGGCATCGGGCTGATCGAAACCTACGGCGCGACCTATATTTCGGGGTCGTATCGCGATGCGTTTCCGTTCATCGTGCTGATCCTGTTCCTGATCTTCCGGCCATACGGGCTGTTCGGTGAAAAAGTCTCGCAGAAGGTCTGACCGGCGCGCCGGCGGCTTCAGGGAAACGACAACATGACCAGGTCGATCGCCAAGTTCCTGCCCTTCATCGCGCTGCTCGTGCTGATTCCCTTCCTGCTGCCGGGCGGGCGGCTGGGCTCGTATTATCTCACGCTGCTGATCCTCTCGCTGTCCTACGCCGTCGCGGCCCTGGGGCTGACCGTTCTGCTCGGCTATTCGGGGCAGATCTCGCTGGCGCAGGCTGCGTTTTTCGGGATCGGCGCCTATACGTTCTCGATCCTCGCGGTGAACCACCACATCGGCTACTGGAGCGCGGCGCTGGCGGCGGTGGCGGTGACGACCGGGTTCGGCCTGTTCCTCGGCGCGATCTCGCTCAGGCTCGCCAGCCACTATCTCGCGCTGGTGACGATCGGCTTTCAGATCATCACCGAACTCGTGCTGAACAACTGGAACGCGGTGACCGGCGGCGCCGACGGGATTTCCAACATCCCCCGGCCGAGCCTGTTCGGCTACGCGATCAACAGCGATCACGGGTTCTATTTCATCTCCGTCGCGGTGCTGGTGCTGGCGAGCTATGTCGTGTTCCGCCTGCGCCATTCGCGGCTGGGCGGGGCGCTGTTCGCCCTGCGCGAGGACGAGATCGCCGCTTCGGCAAACGGGATCAGCCTGTTCCGGACCAAGGTTCTCGCCTTCGCCGTCTCCGCGGCGCTCGCCGCGATGGGCGGGATTCTCTACGCTTCCGGCTCGCTCTATATCAGCCCGAACGTCTTCAATTTCTATCAGTCGGTCTCGTTCTTCGCGATGGCGCTGGTGGGCGGGCAGGCCTCGATCGTCGGCACCACGCTGGGTGCGGGGCTGATCACCTTCCTGCCGGAAGTGCTGCGCTTCCTGCATGCCTATTACATCGCGGTCTATGGCGTGCTGGTCGTCGTCGTCGTGTTGTTCATGCCGGAAGGGCTGTACGGGTTGCTGCTCCGCGGCGTCGGCGCGGTGGCGACGCTGGTGGCGGGCCGGCGGCGCTCTGACGAGGAAGAGGTGGCGCATCTCGAGGCCGGCGCCGTGCCCGAGCGGCCGGTGGCCTCGGACCGGCCGCTTCTGGAAATTCGAGATCTGGCCAAGCATTTCGGCGGCATCAAGGCGGTCAACGGCGTGTCGCTCACGGTCAACCGGGGCGATGTCGCGGTGCTGATCGGGCCGAACGGATCGGGCAAGACGACGGTGCTGAACGTGCTGAGCGGGATCTATACGGCGACGGCGGGATCGATCGTCTATGACGGGAAGGAGATCACCAATCTCGGCCCGGCGCGGATCAACCGGCTCGGCATTTCCCGCACCTTCCAGAACATCCGCCTGTTCCCCGAACTCACCGCGTTGGAAAATGTGGCGGTCGGTTATTACCGGCGCGGCACGGTCGGGCTTGCGGGCGCGTTGCTCTCGCGGCCGCGCGGTTATCGCGAGGAACGCGAGGCGATGGAAAAGGCGAGGGAAACGCTGCATTTCCTCGGTTTCGCCCGGCTCGGCGTGAAGGCGAAGAACCTGCCGTACGGGCAGCAGCGCATCGTCGAGATCGCGCGGGCGATCGTCTCCGGCCCCGAACTCCTGCTGCTCGACGAGCCGGCGGCGGGGATGAACCACGAGGAAACCGAGGTGCTGTCGCAGATCCTCTACCGGATCCATGCGCGGGGGATGACGATGCTGCTGATCGAGCACGACATGAGCTTCGTCTCCAGTGTTGCGACGCGGGCCTATGTGATGGATTTCGGCCAGAAGATCAGCGAGGGTTCGGTGAAGCAGGTGCTGTCGGATCCTGCCGTGATGAAGGCGTATCTGGGTGACGATGTCGAATATGCTTGAGGTCAGCAACATCCAGTCGCGCTACGGGCAGGTGACGGCCCTGCACGACATCAGCATCGAGGTGCGGGCGGGCGAGGTCGTCGCCCTGCTCGGCGTGAACGGCGCGGGCAAGTCGACCACCCTCAAGACGATTTCCGGCCTGCTGCACCCGACGCGCGGCGAAATCCGCTTCGAGGGCGAGCGGATCGACCGGATGGCGCCGGAGGCGATCGTCCGCCGCGGCATCGCGCATGTGCCGGAGGGGCGGCACGTGTTTCCGGGCCTCACGGTGCGCGAGAACCTGATCATGGGCACGTCGAACCGGAAGGTGTCGCGCGCCGAAACCGAGCGGGACATCGAGGGGATTCTCGAAATCTTCCCCGATCTGAAGCGGCTTTATGCGCAGATGGGCTGGTCGCTCAGCGGCGGGCAGCAGCAGATGCTGGCGATCGGGCGCGGGCTGATGGCGAAGCCGCGCCTGCTGATGCTGGACGAGCCCTCGCTGGGCCTCGCGCCGGTCATCGTCAAGCAGGTGTTCGCGACGATCGCGCGGATCAACGCCGAGGGGATGACGGTGCTGCTCGTCGAACAGAACGTCAATCTCAGCCTGAAGGTCGCGCATCGCGCCTATCTGCTGGAGACCGGGCGGATCGTGCGGGCGGACACGAGCGAGGCGCTGCGCGCGGACGAGGGATTCCGCGCGGCGATGCTGGGTGCTGGCGCCCACTGACGCCGGCTCCGCGGCCACATGAGATTTCGCCAGGCGGTCACACGAAACTTCGCCTGGCGGTCACATGAAACCTCACTTGGCGGTCACATGACCGCGCCGACCTGCCAGGGCACGAATTCGTTGTCGCCATAGCCGAGCCGCTCGGATTTCGTGCGCGCGCCGGAGGCGACGTCGAGCAGGTGGCGGAAGATTTCCTCGCCCTTTTGCGCGATCGTCGTGCCGGAGAGGATGTCGCCGCAATCGATGTCCATGTCGGTTTCCATGCGGCGGTAGAGATCGCTGTTGGTGGCGAGCTTGATCGAGGGCACCGGCTTGCAGCCGAAGGCCGAGCCGCGGCCGGTGGTGAAGCAGAGGATGTTGGCGCCGCCGGCAACCTGGCCGGTGACCGAGACCGGGTCGTAGCCCGGCGTGTCCATGAAGACGAAGCCGCGCTCGGTGACCGGCTCGGCATAGCGGTAGACGGCGGTGAGCGGCGTGGTGCCGCCCTTGGCGACGGCGCCGAGGGATTTCTCGAGAATGGTGGTCAGCCCGCCGGCCTTGTTGCCGGGTGAGGGGTTGTTATTCATCTGCCCGCCGGTGCGGGCGAGATAGTCGCGCCACCAGTCGATCCGCGCCAGCAGGTCGTCGGCGACGCGGCGGCTCGCGGCGCGATGGACGAGAAGATGCTCGGCGCCATAGATTTCCGGCGTCTCCGACAGGATCGCGGTGCCGCCGTGGCGCACCAGGATATCCGCCGCCTCGCCGAGTGCGGGGTTGGCGGTGAGGCCGGAATAGGCGTCCGACCCGCCGCATTGCAGGGCGAGGATGAGATGCGAGGCGGGCAGGGGCTCGCGCCGCGCGGCGTCGGCGCGGGGCAGGATCTCGCGCAGCGCGGCAAGCCCGGCCTCGATCGTCGCGGGCGTGCCGCCGGAGTCCTGGATCGTCATCCAGTGGAAGCGGGGATCGTCCTTCAGCCCGTAGCGGGCGGTCATCCGCGCGATCTGCAGCACCTCGCAGCCGAGGCCGATGAACAGCACGCCGGCGACGTTCGGGTTGCAGGCCGCGCCCCAGAGCGTGCGTTCGAGGAGCTCGTAGCCCTCGCCATCGGCCGCCATGCCGCAGCCGGTGCCGTGGGTGAGCGGAACGATGCCGTCGACATTCGGAAACCCGTCGAGCAGCCCGCTCCGCTCCGCCCGCAGCGCGATCTGGCGGGCGACGGTCGCGGCACAGTTCACCGAGCTCAGGATGGCGATGTAGTTGCGCGTGCCGACCTGGCCGTTGGCGCGGCGGAACCCCATGAACGTTGCCGGCGCGGCGGCGGGTTCGACCGGCTTCACCTCGCCGAGCGTGTAGTCGCGCGCGAATTCGTGAACCTCGACATTGTGTTCGTGCACCCAGGCGCCGGGGGCGATGGCCTCCTTCGCGAAGCCGATGATCTGGCCGAACTTGCGCACCGGCGCGCCGGCCTCGATCGGGGCGGAAGCGATCTTGTGCCCGCGGGGGATTCGCGCCGAGGTCACCAGGCCCTCGGCGACGCCGGTGCCGGATGCGATCGGCTCGATCGCCACGAGGACATTGTCGGCGTCGTTCAGGCGCACGGTGGTGGGAGCGTTCATGGGTCTGGTTCCGTTTCTCGCCCTGGCGCGGGGCGGTGGTCCGCCCCGGGTCGTTGAATGAAATATACCGGTATGTATTTTTCCGATAAACGGCAAGCCGGTCAAGCGCCGGCCGGCCGTCCCGCGCGCTGCGCCACCTCGCCGGCATCGGGCGAGAAATAGTCGCGCCGCTCGGCGATCAGCAGGCGCACGGTTTCGAACACCCGGTCGAGATGCGTCTGCATCGCGGCGGCGGCGCGCTCGGAATCGCGCCGCATCAGCCCGTCGAAGATCGCCTGGTGCTCGGCGAGCACGGTTTCGGCGTGGTGCGGGCGCGGGAAGCCGAGGCGGCGAATGCGGTCGAGCTGCGCCTTGGCGCCGTTGATGATGCGCCAGACCGTGGGCGAGGCGCCGCATTCGCTGATGAGGCGGTGGAAATCCTCGTCCAGCAGATAGAACTCGTCGAAATCGCGGGCGGCGGAAGCCTTGCGCTGGGCGGCCATGTTGGCGGCGAGCGCGCGCTCGAAGGCGAGGTTCATCCGCGATGCGGCGAGCCGCACCACGCGCATCTCCAGCGCGTCGCGCACCATCTGGCCGTCGAACGCGTCCTGGATATGGATGGGGGCGACGCTGGTGCCCGAACTCGGCACCACGGTGACGAGGTTTTCCGCCGCGAGCTGCAGGATCGCCTCGCGCAGCGGCGTGCGCGAGATGCCGAGCCGGGCGCAGATTTCCCGCTCGTTGATCGCCGCCCCGGGCGGCAGCTTGAGCTGGACGATGCCGTTGCGGATGATCGTGTAGATCTGCGCGGTCTTGCCGATCGTGGGGTCGAGCCGGAGCGCGCCGAGCGAGGCGAGGAACGGATCTTCCGCCGCGGGGTTTCCGGTTTCGGCGGGCTGCTTGCGGGGGCGCGGCATGAATCTCCCTGACGTGGTGCGCCCGGAAGGATCTGACCGGCATGGACGCAAGGCGTTTTGCACCGATCATACCGGGGGCGCGACATGTTTGACAGTCGTGATTTACCAATATACCGGTATTT
>NZ_AFPR01000227.1:0-8143 GCF_000219295.1 Acidiphilium sp. PM | reverse complement strand
CGGGCGGCGCGCTGACAACCCCGTCCCCGCCGCCGCCGCCGCCGCCCGGCTATTACCGCAACGGCCAACCGGGATATGGCCAGGGCGGATACGATCGCCAGTACTACAATTCCGGCCGTCGCCCCGAGGACCGGCGCGACATGAACCGGTACCCCGACCAGCAGCAAGGCGGCTATTACGGCAACGGCTATCCCGGCGGATCGTATCAGCAGGGCGGCCAATACCAGTATCAGAACGGCAACCAGGGCGGCCCCTATCAGGGAAGCCCGTATGATCAGGGCAATGGCTACCCGAACGGCCAGTATTAGGGCAATTTTCCGATCCTTACGGATCGGATGATGCACTGGTGTCCTGCGCCTGAAATTCGTGGGTGAATTTCAGATTTGGGACACTAGCGGCATGCGCCGGCCCGGTTACTCGTCGGCGTAGGGGTTCTTGGTGCCGCGCAACGCGAGGCGGATCGGCGTGCCTTCGAGGCCGAACCGCTCGCGCAGCGAATTGACGAGGTAGCGCTGGTAGCTGTCGGGCGTGAGTTCCGCCCTGGTGCCGAACACCGCGAAGCTGGGCGGCCGCGCCTTGACCTGGGTGATATAGCGCAGCTTGAGCCGGCGCCCCTCGACCAGCGGCGGCGGGAAGCGTTCCAGCGCGCCCTCGAACCAGCGGTTGAGTGCGGAGGTGGTGACCCGCGTGTTCCAGATGCGGTCCGCCTCGCGCACCGCCGGCAGCAGTTTCTTGACACCCTCGCCGGTCTCGCCCGAGAGCGGCACCAGCGTGATCCCCTTCATCTGCGAGAGCGAGTGTTCCAGCCGTTCGAGAATCGCGCGGCGGGTGCGGTCGCGGTCTTCCACCAGGTCCCACTTGGTCAGCGCGATGACGCAGGCGCGGCCCTCGCGCTCGATCAGCCGGGCAATGGTGAAATCCTGGTCGTGCAGCCCCTCATGCGCATCGATCGCGAGCACCACCGTATCGGCGAATTTCAGCGCCTCGATCGTCGATGAGGTGGAGAGTTTCTCCAGCCCCGCCTCGACCCGCGCGCGCCGGCGCAGCCCGGCGGTGTCGAACAGCCGATAGCGCCGCCCGGCCGAATCGGTCAGTTCGGCGGCGATCGCATCACGGGTCAGGCCGGGTTCCGGGCCGGTGATCACCCGCTGCTCGCCCAGCAGCCGGTTCATCAGGGTCGACTTTCCGGCATTCGGCCGCCCGACGATGGCGAGGTGCATCGGCCGTTCGCCATCCTCATCCTCCGCCTCGTCCGTCTCGGGCAGCGCCTCGATGATGCGGTCGATCAGGTCGGACACGCCCTCGTTATGCTCGGCGGATACCGCCACCGGCTCGCCGAGGCCGAGTTCATAGGCCTCCAGCGCCGCGTTGCTGCCGCCGCGCCCCTCCGCCTTGTTGGCGACGACAATCACCGGCTTGCCCGCCCGGCGCAGCCAGGCGGCGAAATGCCGGTCCTCCGGCAGCAGGCCGGCGCGGGCGTCGAACACGAACAGCACGAGATCCGCCTCGTCCACCGCCGTCCCGGTCGAGGCGCGCATCCGGCCCGGCAGCGTGTCCGGCGGCGCTTCCTCAAGCCCCGCGGTGTCGATCAGCTGGACCTTCACCCCGGCAAGCTCGCCCCAGGCTTCCTTGCGGTCACGCGTAACCCCCGGCTCGTCGGCGACGAGCGCGATGCGCTTGCCCGCCAGCCGGTTGAACAGGGTGGATTTGCCGACATTCGGCCGCCCGCAGATCGCGACCCGCGGGGTGCGGGCAGGGGAGGTGGTCATCGATAGGCGGTCAGCACCGCGTTGCGGGTCAGCGCGAACAGCGTTCCCGCGGCGGCGATCGGGGCAAGATCGGCCTCTCCGTCGAGCGCGAGGCCGGCGGCGAGCGGAGTGGTCAGCCGGCCCGTCGCGGCATCGACCACGATCATCCGCTTGTCGGAACCGGTCAGGACCAGGCCGGCGCCGGCGGCGAGCGGGCCATGCCACGAAATCGGCTGCTTGTGCCGCTTCGGATCGCCATAGGCCGGCAGTTCGGTCACCCACGCGACGGCGCCGTCAGCGACATGGATCGCGGCGAGGCGCTGGTTTTCCGTCAGCAGGAACAGCCAGTCGCCGGCGACGGCCGGGGTCTCGCTGCCGCCCGCGCTGATCCCCCAGATGCGCCGTCCCGAATGCAGGTCGAACGCGACGGTGGTGCCCGCGAGGCCGGTGGCGATCGCCAGCCCCCCGGCGATCACGGGGCTCGCCACGATGCTGGACACGTCGAGTGGATTGGTCTGGTCATACCCGGCCGCGAGGCTCTGCTCCCAGACGGCGGAGCCGCCGGTCGCGTTCACACCGGCGAACACGCCCGAGCCGAAACCGGCGACGACGATGCCATCCTGATAGGCCGGCGTGCCGGCGCCGAACATCGAGCCGCCCGAGCCGTTGCCGGTGGGGAAGCGCCAGGCAAAGTCGCCGGTCTTCGCATCGAAGGCCTGCAGCGTGTCGTCGAGCATGATGACGAAGATCAGCCCGCCGCCAAGGCCTGGCGCCGAGCGGAACGGCTGGTCGAGCGTCTTGGTCCAGCGCGGCTTGCCGCTGGCCGGATCGAGGGCCAGGAGCTGGCTGAAGCCGGACGCGACGTAGAGCGTGGTGCCGTCCGCCGCCAGCCCGCCGCCATAGGCGAAGCTGTTGTCGTGCTTCGGGCGCATGGGGTGGCGCCAGAGCCGCTGGCCGCTGGCGATCGAATGGGCTTCGACCACGCCAAGCGCATCCATCGTGAACACGCGCCCGCCGGCGGCGACCGGGGCGGCGTGCAGCGTGCGGCGATAGGTGGCTCCGGCGCCGACATCCCGGCGCCATGCCATGGTCAGCCGCGCGGGCAGGGCGCTGACGCCGGCATCATGCGCGGCATTGGCGCCCGCCTGTCCCCAGACCGCGTGGCTGCGCGGCGCCGGCAGCGTCACCGCGGGCGCGCCGCTGGAGACGGAAAGCGGATTGTGCGGCGGCAGGACCGGGATTTTGCGGCCGGGAACCGGCGGCTTCACTGCCTTCGAAAACAGGCTGCATCCGGTGAGCAGCGCCATCGAGGAGAGCAGCGCGCCGCGCCGCCCGAGAGTGGAAAGGGCGCGAAGGTCGGTCATGGTGCGGCTTGTCATCCGTTCAGTTTCGCGATCAGGCCCTGGGCGAGGTTCCGCAGGTTGGGCGGCGAGGCGGGATCGGCGCTCACCTCTTCGAGCAGGCCATGCGCCGACTTCGTCTTGCCGGCCTTTATGTCGAGCAGGGCGAGGTCGAGTTGCGCGAGCGGCTGCCATGGGTTGCCCGGCTTGTTGAGGGTTGCGAGCCGGGCACGCACATCGGCATCCGGTTTCACGCCCATCTCGTGCTGGGCGAGGAGGAGGAGCGCGAGATCGTGGACCGGCGGCGTGGCGCCGCTGTTGGGCGCCGCGACCGCCGCCCAGAGCTGGCCCGCCGTCTTGAGGTCGCCGGCCTGGGCGTAGAGCGCGGCGGCGCGCAGCCGGGCGAGGTTGGCATAGCCGGCGGGGGCGGTGCCGGCGAAATCGACCAGCCGTTTCGCATCGCCAATGTCGCCCGATTTGGTCAGTCCGGCTTCCTGCTGGCCGATCTGGCTGGTCAGGGTCACGTAGCGGTCCGCCGCCTTCAGGTCCTGCTGATGGCGATGCCATTGCCACGCCTTCCAGCCGCCGATCGCGAGCAGCACGAAGGCGGCCGCCCCGGCCAGCGCGCCGGCATAGCGCATGAGGAACTCGCGGGTGCGCTCGGCACGCAGGTCTTCGGCAACTTCGTCGAAAATATCGGGCACGCTGGCTCTCGCTCGTTTCGCGCAGGGGGCGGGGCCGCCACGCGCAGAGTGGATCGGGTCGGTCGGGCGGACCATAGCCGCGCGCGGGGCGTTGGGCAACGTAACCAGGTCTTCATTTTTTCATGCCATTCTGCCGCCGATGCGACGAATGCTTGCCCTGTTCTGTGTGATCCCGCTTGCCGGTTGCGGTATCGGCACTGGCGCGACCGTGGCCGCCAACGTGGTCACGCTGACCACGATCCATCGGACGGTGCCGGATGCGGTAGTGTCTCTGATATCCGGACGCAACTGCTCGATGGTCCGGCTCGATGAGCAGAAGAGCTACTGCGTGCCGAAATACGTGCCGCCGCCGCCGCCGCCCTATTGCACGCAGACGCTCGGGGATCCCGAGTGCTGGGCCGATCCGGAAAAGCTGCCCGATCACGCGCCGCAGATCGCCGAAGGCCCCTACAAGCTGACGACTCCCGCGCAGATCGCCAGCGCCGAGGGAAGCTGGCCCTGACATTGCGGCCCGGGACTCCGGGTCCGCCGCTTCCCGGGGCCGGTGCGGCGCAACGGGCGGAGTCCAGGCCAGATCGACCTTGCTGCATCCATCACGCCGAAACAACAAACGCCGCCCGTGAGGGCGGCGTTTGCCAGTCTTGGCCGGTCGTGCCGGTTCAGTTTTCGCTCTGAGCCTGCTGGTTGCGGCGGCGGATGGCGGCACCGAGGATGTCGCCGAGCGAGGCGCCCGAGTCGGAGGAGCCGTAATCGGCCATGGCCTGCTTCTCCTCGTCGATCTCCTTGCCCTTGACCGTGAGTTGCAGCTTGCGCGCGGCGCGGTCGACGGCGGTGATCTTGGCGTCGATCTTCTCGCCGACGGCGAACTTCTCCGGCCGCTGGTCCGACTTGTCGCGCGCCAGCTCGGCGCGGCGGATGAAGCCGGTGAGCACGTCGTCCACCTTCACCTCGAGCCCGTTCGACTGCACGGCGGTGATCACGCAGGTCACGATCATGCCCTTGTGGACACGGTCGAGCACGCCGGCGGCGGGATCTTCCTCGAGCTGCTTCACGCCGAGGCTGATGCGCTCCTTCTCGACATCGACGTCGAGAACCTTCGCCTTGACCATCTCGCCCTTGTTGAACTTGGCCATGGCGAGTTCGCCCGGCTCGTCCCAGGACAGGTCGGACATGTGGACCATGCCGTCGATGTCCGGCGCGAGGCCGATGAACAGGCCGAACTCGGTGATGTTGCGGATCTCGCCCTCGACGATCGAGCCGACGGGGTGTTCGTCGAGGAACTGCTCCCACGGGTTGCGCTGGACCTGCTTGAGGCCGAGCGAGATGCGGCGCTTGCCAGCATCCACGTCGAGTACCATGACCTCGACTTCCTGGCTCGTCGCCACGATCTTGCCCGGATGCGCGTTCTTCTTGGTCCACGACATCTCGGAGACGTGCACGAGACCCTCGACGCCCGGCTCCAGCTCCACGAAGGCGCCGTAGTCGGTGATGTTGGTGACCCGGCCGGTGACCTTGATTCCCGGCGGATACTTGACGTCCACACCTTCCCACGGATCGGTCTCGAGCTGCTTCATGCCGAGGCTGATGCGCTGGGTGTCGGGGTTGAAGCGGATCACCTGCACGCGCACCGGCTGGCCGATGGTCAGCGCCTCGGCCGGGTGGTTGATGCGGCGCCAGGCGATGTCGGTCACATGCAGCAGGCCATCGACGCCGCCGAGATCGACGAACGCGCCGTAATCGGTGATGTTCTTGACCACACCGTCGAGGATCTGGCCTTCCTTGAGGCCCTGGATCAGCTCGCTACGCTGTTCCGCCCGGGTTTCCTCGAGCACCGCGCGGCGCGAGACCACGATGTTGCCGCGCGCGCGGTCCATCTTGAGGATCTGGAACGGCTGCTGCACGCCCATCAGCGGGGTGACGTCGCGCACCGGGCGGATATCGACCTGGCTGCCCGGCAGGAACGCGGTGGCGCCGCCGAGATCGACGGTGAAGCCGCCCTTGACGCGGCCGTGGATCACGCCGTTGACCCGCGCCTGCTGCTCATAGGCGCGCTCCAGCGCCGTCCAGGCCTCTTCGCGCCGCGCCTTCTCGCGCGACAGGACGATCGAGCCGTCCTTGTCCTCGTAGCGCTCGATATAGAGGTCGAACGTGTCGCCGGACTTGATCTCCTGCGCGCCGAATTCCTTCAGCGGCACGCGACCTTCGCTCTTCAGCCCGACATCGACGACGACGTAATCGTCATCGATCCGCGAGACCCGGCCGGAAACGACCGAGCCCTCGAAGCCGGTATTGCTGCCGAGCGTGCTGTCGAGCAGCGCGGCGAAGTCCTCTGTACCGGTGGTGTGATCAGCGCCCTGCGAGCGCATGGCAGTTGCGGTTGAACCCATGAAGCGGTTTAAATCCTTGAAACGAGGCCAAAAAGCGGCCGGTTTGGTTTGCGCGCCACGCCGTATGTCCGATCATCGTGGCCACGTCTGCCCGGCTTTGCCGGGTGGGGTTGAGGGGTATCGCCTGGCCGCATCCGCCGGAAAGGGACGCCGCAATGACGACAGGCCGCATGCACCTCGCCCGCGGCTGTGGCCGGGGATAGGCCTTTTTACCTTGTTTTGCAAGCATTCCGGCGCGATTCCACGGTCCCGCCGCGGCCGGAGGCTTCGCGCCGCCGAATGACATGCTATAAGCCCGCCCCGATGACGCACTCGCAGACTCCGGCTCGGCCGGCCCCGTTCCTTCCCCCGCAGGCGCGGAAGCGCCCGCGACGCGCCGGCGCGCTGTCGGCCCTGGTCCTGCTGATGCCGCTGGCTCTGGGCGGCTGCGGCCTGTTCGGCGGCGGAGCCAAGACCGGCACCTCAAGCGGTCACGACGGCGCGGACAAGACCTTGTCCAAGCCGCTCAAGCCGGCTTCGGCCCTCTATGCCGACGGCATCGCCTATCTCCACAAGGGCGAGAACAAGAAGGCGGCGCGGACCTTCGGCGAGATCGAGGTCAACTACCCCTATTCGACCTGGGCGAGCCATGCCGAACTGCTGCAGGGCTACGCGGAATACCGCGAGCAGAATTTCGATTCGGCGGTCAGCGCGCTCAACCGGTTCATCGAGCTCCATCCGGCCAGCCCGGAAGCCGCCTACGCCTATTATCTGAAGGCGCTCTGCTTCTACGAGCAGATCGAGGACGTGCAGCGCGACCAGACCTTCACCCTCGAGGCCGCGCAGGCCCTGCAGGACGTGATCTCGCGCTTCCCCGACAGCGCCTATGCGCGCGATGCGCGGATCAAGCTCCGGCTGGTCGAGAATCGCCTGGCCGGGCACCAGATGGAGGTCGGCCGGTTCTACCAGCGGCAGAATCTCTATGCCGCCGCGATCAGCCGCTACCAGGTGGTGGTCCAGCAATACCAGACGACGACCTTCGTCCCCGAGGCGCTCGACCGGCTGGTGGAGTGCTATCTCGATCTCGGGCTGGTCAAGGAAGCGCGCCGGAATGCCGCCGTGCTCGGCTACAACTATCCCGGCTCGCGGTGGTACCGGAATGCCTATGCCACGCTCCGCAGCCACGGGCTTCTGAACGGTGCGGTGAAGCCGAAGGCCTCGGGCGGGTTCCTTTTCGGCCTGCTCTGAACGGAGGCGCGCCGGGGTCATGCTCACAGCGCTCTCCATCCGCGACGTGATCCTGATCGACCGGCTCGATATCGGCTTCGAGCCCGGGCTGACCGTCTTCACCGGCGAGACCGGCGCGGGCAAGTCGATCCTGCTCGATTCGCTCGGCCTCGCGCTCGGCGACCGTGCCGATGCCGGACTGGTGCGGGCCGAGGCGAAACAGGCGGTCGTCACCGCGTCGTTCGCCGTGGCCGCCGGCCATCCGGCGCAGGCCCTGCTGGCCGACCAGGGAATCGACGCCGGCGATGAAATCCTGCTGCGACGGATCCTGACGCGCGACGGCAAGTCACGCGCCCTGGTGAACGACCAGCCGGTCAGCGTCGCCCTGCTGCGCCGGGCTGCCGACCTGCTGATCGAGATCCAGGGCCAGCATGCCCAGATCGGGCTGACCGATCCGGCGACCCAGCGCGACATGCTGGACGAATTCGGCGTCGATCCGGCCTTGCGCGAGACGGTCGCCTCGCTGTTCGCCTCCTGGCGCGCCGCCGAGGCCGCCCGGGCGGATGCCGAGGCGGCGCTCGAATCGGCGCGGCGGGACGAGGATTTCCTGCGCCACGCGGTCGAGGAACTCTCCGCCCTGGCGCCGCGCGCGGGGGAGGACGAGGAACTCGCGGCCGCAAGGCAGCATCTTCAGGGCGCCGAGCGGCGGGCCGAGGCGATCGGCAGCGCGCTTGCCGAACTCACCCCGCGCGAGCGCC
>NZ_AFPR01000228.1:0-2305 GCF_000219295.1 Acidiphilium sp. PM | reverse complement strand
AAGCTCGCCCCCTCGCTCTGCATGACGAAGCTGATGGCGTCGCCATGCGCGCCGCAGCCGAAGCAGTGGTAGTGATCGTCGTAGACGTAGAAGGACGGGGATTTCTCGTTGTGGAACGGGCAGCAGCCCTTCTGGTCGCGGCCGGCGCGCTCGAGCCGCACGCGGCGGGCGACCAGGGGGGCGAGCGGCGTGCGGTGGCGCAGTTCGTCGAGAAAATGGGGCGGCAGGCTCATCCGCCGGCCAGCTTCGCCTTCACCGCCGCCGAGGCGGCGGCCATGTCGAGCGCCGGGCCGTGCGCCGCCTTCAGCGCGGCGATGACGGCGCCCATCTCCTTCGGGCCGGACGCGCCGGTGGCGGCGATGGCGGCGGCGATGGCGTCATCCAGTGCGGCGCCGGCGAGGGTTTGCGGCAGGTAGCCCTCGATGATGGCGATTTCGCCGGCTTCCTGGTCGGCGAGGTCGGGGCGGTTGCCGGCGCGGTACTGCGCCTCGGATTCGCGGCGGGATTTCACCATGCCGCGCAGCAGGGCGACGATGTCGGGCTCGGCGATCGCCTCGATGCCGCGCGGGCGGGCGGCGATGTCGGCGTCCTTCAGCTTGGCCGAGACCATGCGCAGCGTGGAGACGCGCAGCGCATCGCGCGCGCGCATCGCCGCCTTCAGGTCATCGAGGATGCGGCCGCGCAGGGGGCTGGTCGTCATGGCTGTCTCCGAACAGGGCTGAAGGCCGCCCGCCCCGGGGCGGGCGGCGGCTCACATGGTCGCCGGTTCGGCCGGCGCGATCGTCGCGACGCCCGAACCCGTGATGGCCACTATCCTATCCCCGGAGACGGGCGGGGAGAAGAGGTAGCCCTGCGCATCGATGTCGCGATAGCCGTAAAGCATCGCGGCGTGTTCCTCGGTTTCGACGCCCTCGACGGTGATCAGCAGGCCGAGGGTCTGGCCGAATTCGACGATCGCCTTGACGATCCGCTCGCCGTTCTCGGCGCGGCCGAGTTCGTGGATGAAGCTGCGGTCGATCTTGAGCCGGTCGAAGGGGAAGGAGCGCAGCGTGGAGAGCGAGGCGAAGCCGGTGCCGAAATCGTCGATCGCGATGCGGCAGCCGAAGCGGCGCAGGCGACGCAGATTGTCGATCGTGCGGTCGTCCGTGGTCAGCAGCGCGGTCTCGGTCACCTCGAACTCGACGCGCTCGGGGGCGAGGCCGGAGGTCGAGATCACCGCCGAGAGCTGGTCGAACAGCAGGGCCTCGCGCAGGTGCAGCGCCGAGAGGTTGATCGCGACCGAGACCGAGGACGGCAGGCGGATGGCCAGCGAGGCGGCCTCGGTCAGGACGTGGCGGGTGACGGCGCCGATCAGGCCGCAGCGCTCGGCGATGGCGATGAAATCCTCCGGCCCGATGATGCCGCGCTGCGGATGCCGCCAGCGGACCAGCGCCTCGACGGAGCGGATGCGGCGGGTGCGCAGGCAGACGACGGGCTGGTATTCGACGAAGAGCTGCCCGTCGTGCAGGGCGCGCTTGATGTCGCGGCGCAGGCTGCGCTGGTTCTGCACCTGGCGGTCCATCGCCTGGTCGAACAGCCGCCAGGTGCCGCGGCCGTCGTTCTTGGCGCGGTAGAGTGCGAGGTCGGCGTTGCGGAACAGCAGGTCCTGGCGGTCGCCATCGGCGGGGGCGAGCGCGATGCCGATGCTCACCCCGATCTCGACCGAGACGCCGTCGAACCGGTAGGGGCGCGACAGGCGCTCGATGATGCGGTCGGCCATCGCGGTGGCGTCGATCCGGCTGTTCGAGGGCAGCAGCACGGCGAATTCGTCGCCGCCGAGGCGGGCGGCGGTGTCGGTTTCGCGGATGGCGTTGCGCAGCCGGCTGGCGACGGCGCGCAGCAGGATGTCGCCCAGGCCGTGGCCGTAGCTGTCGTTCACCGCCTTGAACTGGTCGAGGTCGAGATAGAGCAGCGCCGCGCCGCAGGCATTGCCGGGGGCGAGCGCGCGGTCGAGCAGCACGCCGAAGGCGGCGCGGTTGATCAGCTCGGTCAGCGTGTCGTGCTGGGCGAGGAAGTCGATGCGCTGGCGGGAGCGCTGCATGGCCGTGACATCCGAGCCGACGCCGCGATAGCCGGCGAAGGCGCCCTCGTGATCGAGCGTCGGCTTGCCGGTCAGCGACCACCAGCGCCGCTCGCCCGCGGCCGAGACCGGCACCACCAGATCGCGGAACGGGCGGCGCATGCGGATCTGCCGGCGGAGCTCGGCATAGGGATCGATGGCCGGATCCGCCGGGCTGGCCAGGGCGGCGTCGGTGCCGGCCATGAA
>NZ_AFPR01000229.1:0-2722 GCF_000219295.1 Acidiphilium sp. PM | reverse complement strand
CGGCCGCCATCCTCGCCGCCTGGCGCGCCTTGCCCGAAGGGAGGGGGCCGCGATCATCGGCGCGATCGGCGCGGCCGCCCCGGCCGATGCCCCGGTTCTCCTGCGCACCCGCATCGGCGGCGCGCGGACCCTGCCCGAACTGGAATCCGACCCGCTGCCGCGGATCTGCTGAGCGGGATCAGCCCGCGAGCGTCGCGTCGATCGAGGCCAGCTCCCGCCGCAACGCCTCGCGCCGCGCCTGCATCGCCCCGTGCTGCGCCCGCCGCGCCCGCTCGCGCCCCTGGCGCAGCCAGTCCAGCCAGGCGCCGAATCCCTCTCCCGTCGCCGCCGAGACCGCGACCGACCCGATGGCCGGATTCACCCGCAGCGCGCCGGCGAGGATCAGCTCCATGTCGCACGCCACATGCGGCAGCAGGTCGATCTTGTTGACCAGCATCAGGTCGGCGGCGTGGAACATGTGCGGATATTTCAGCGGCTTGTCCTCGCCCTCGGTCACCGAGAGAATGACGACCTTGTGCGCCTCGCCGAGGTCGAACCCCGCCGGGCAGACGAGGTTGCCGACATTCTCGATGAACAGGATCCCGCCCTCCAGCGACGGCAGGTGCTCCAGCGCGTGGCCGACCATGTGCGCGTCGAGATGGCACGCCTTGCCGGTATTGATCTGCCAGGCCGGCGCCCCCGCCGCGCGGATCCGCTCGGCGTCGAACTCCGTCTGCTGGTCGCCCTCGATCACCGCGACCGGCATCTCCGCCTTCAGCGCCGCGACCGTCCGCACCAGCAGCGAGGTCTTGCCCGAGCCGGGGCTGGAGACGAGGTTGACGACGAAAATGCCCCGCTCGGCGAAATACGTCCGGTTGGCATCGGCATGGCGCTGGTTCGCCGCCATGATGTCCTGCTCCACCCGCACCATCCGCGCCGGCGCCAGCCCCGCCGCGTGCGCGTGCTCCGCCGCGTGGCCATGATCATGCCCGTGGTCGTGCCCGTGCCCATGCCCATGATCATGCTCATGCTCATGCTCATGCTCATAATGGTGTTCCCCGGTATCGCCGCAGCCGCATATGCCGCACATCATGTCACCTCGATCTGCCTGATCCTGATCTGCTTGCCGTCGAGCACCTGCAATTGCAGGCTGCCGCAATGCGGACACGGATCGCCGAAGCGCCGCAGCGTCACCGTGGTGCCGCATTGCATGCACCAGGCCCTGCCATCGACCTCGACGATGTCGAGCCGCGCGTCCTCCGCCAGCGTGCCGCGCGTGACGATGCCGAAATTGAACCGCATCGCCTCGCATTCCACCGCCGCCAGCGCGCCGATTTCCAGCTCCACCGCATGCACCCGGCTGAACGCGGCCGTCCCCGCCTGCGCCTCCAGCGCCTGCACCAGCCCCTCGCAGAGCGCCATCTCATGCATCGCCGTCCTCCGCGTCGAGCGGCAGGAACTGGTGGCGCTCGGCGTCGCAGTTCGGGCAATGCCACGACTCCGGCAGGTCGGCGAACGCCGTCCCCGGCGCGATCTGCCACACCTCGTCGCCCGCCGCCGGATCGTACACATGCCAGCAGATCCGGCACTCGTAGCGGGAAAGCTCGGCGGTCCCGCTCATGGATAGGCCGCCTCCAGCGCCCGCACGCGCGATGCGGATTCGGCGATGTCGTCCTGGGCGGCGCAGGCCACCGCCGGCACCGCGGCGATCTCCAGCGTGTTCAGGATCAGCGCGTCCGCCGCGTTGTAATACTGCACCCACCAGGTCCCGGCGAGGCGCGTGCTGCGGATCCGGCAGGTGCCATACCCGCCCGAGAGAATGATCGCCGGCCCCTCGCCGAGCGTGCGCACCAGCCAGGTCAGCTCCGCCTCGGCCAGCGGCAGCAGGCCGAGATTGATCACATGCGCCGCGCCGCCCGGCCGGAACGCGGCGCTGCGGGCGCGCAGCTCCGCCAGCACGTGCGGCGCGTTGACCATCTCCGGCGGAATCGCCTCCGGCGCCGGCAGCTCCATAAGCCCCCAGGAAGCTGCGGCGCGCGCCGCCACCACCGCCGGTATTGGCCCGATCTCCAGCCGGTCCAGCCGCCGCCCGGTCGCCGCATCGCGCGCCCGCAGCCGCCACAATCCGGTATAGGCGGTCTCGCCGATCTGCCATTCCGGCGCGCCCAGCACCAGCGCGCTCACCTCGCCATCGAGCAGGATCTCGTCGAGACTGGCGCAATCCGCCGCCGAGGCCTCGTCGAGCACGATCTGCCCCACCGCAGCGCCGGATGCAGCCGCCTCCAGCGCCGCGCCGATCCGCTGCAGCCAGGCCCGGCACCGCGCCCGCGCCGCCGGATCGTCGGGCAGCGAGGGCGCGCGGAACACATGCATCTCCGTCGGCAGCGCGAGATAGTCCGGTCCCGCCTCGGCGGTGCCGGATCGCGCGGGCAGGGCGAATGGGTCCATCGTCAGGCCTCCATCGCGGCGGCCGCCGGCGCGCCGATCCGGTCGAGCATCCCGCCGATCGCCTCCAGATACTCCGCCCAGCTCCGCATCCGCGCGACGCTGCCGATCATCGCCCCCTCATGCACCAGAACGAGCGTCGGGCGGACCACCACCTTGAACCGCGCCGCCGCCGCCCGCTCCCGGTCCGGGTCCACCATCGCGCAGCGGAACCGCCCCGCGAACGCCTTCGCAAGCTCCGGCACGATCACGGCGACATCGTCGATCTCCCGATGCCGCGCCGGATCGCCGGTGAACA
>NZ_AFPR01000230.1:0-4910 GCF_000219295.1 Acidiphilium sp. PM | reverse complement strand
CGATCAGGCGGCGGTCGAGCGTGCGGCGGGGCGGGGCGGCGTCGTGGTTGTCTGCCTCGGTCAAGTCTGTCCTCTCACGCGGATCCGGCGGCCGCAGCGCCGGGCGCGGGCGGCGGACGGTTCACATGCGATGCCTGTTCTGGCATTGACATGAATCAATCGGTGTCGGGCAAGCCCTGTCCACGCTGGCCGGCCGGCGGAGGCTCCGGCCTCACGCAGGAATGACAGTCAAGGAGACCGGCCGGAATGGCGGCTTTGAAACGCAATCTCATTTTCGTGCTCGCCGCCATCATCACCGGACTGGTCTCCATCGCCTTCGGCATCGGCGTCGTCCGCGCGACGGCGCTGTTCCAGAACGTGACGGCGCAGCGCGGCTGGATCGTGTTCCTGCTCTGCCCGGCCGGGCTCGCGCTGATCGTCTATCTCACCCGGCAGGTGTTTCCCGGCGCGCAGGGCTCGGGCATTCCGCAGGCGATGGCCGGGTTGCAGATGCAGGATTCGGCCGATGTCGATTCGGTGCTGTCGCTGCGGATCGCGGTGGGCAAGTTCCTGCTCACCCTGATCGGCTTCGCCACCGGCGCGTCGATCGGCAAGGAAGGGCCGACGGTGCAGATCGGCTGTGCGGCGATGAACATTTGCGGGCGGATGGGGCTGGAGCGCACCCATGCGCTGCAACGGCTGCTGATCCTCGCCGGGGGTGCCGCGGGCATCACCTGCGCCTTCAACGCGCCGGTGGCCGGCATCATCTTCGCGATCGAGGAGATGGCGCGCAGCTTCGACGACCGGCAGGTGCGCTCGATCATTCTCGCCGCCTTCGCCAGCGGCATCACCCTGCTCTTCGTCCTCGGCTACCAGCCTTATTTCGGCTTCTCGCACGCGGTGCTGAGGCTCGACTGGATCTGGCTGCTGATCCCGGTCTGCGCCGTGATCGGCGGGCTCGCGGGCGGGCTGTTCGCGCAGATCCTGGTGACGCCGTGGAAGTTCCTGCCGGGCGCGGTCAACCGGCTCGCGCAGAAGCGGCCGGTGGTCTTCGCCGCCTTCTGCGGCCTCGTGCTCGCGGCGATCGGCTACGCCTCGCACGGGATGGTGTTCGATGCGAGCTATGCCAATGCGCGGGATGCGATGGTCTCGGGCGTGCTGCCGCCGGTCGATTTCGGGCCGCTGAAATTCCTCGCCACCCTGGTGTCGTATCTCTCGGGGATTCCGGGGGGGATTTTCGCGCCCTCGCTCGCCGTGGGCGTCGGTGTCGGCACGGCGTTCGTGCATCTGCTGCCGGGCCTGCCGGTGGCGGGATTCGCGATGGTCGGCATGGCCGGGTATTTCGCCGGCGTCGTGCAGTCGCCGCTGACGGCGGCGGTGATCGTGATCGAGATGACGTCCGATCCGTCGATGTCGGTGCCGGTGGGCATCGCCGCGATTCTCGGCACCATGGCCTCGCGGCTGGTCTGCAAGGAGCCGGTCTATCACGCGATGTCGCACCAGTTCCTGCGCGTCGTCGAAAACCGGCCGATGCCCAAGCCCAATACGGTCGAACCCGCCCCCGCCGCAGAGCATTGAGGCCCGCGCGGCGGCTTGCCTGAACCGCGCCGCAGCCGCATCTTCATCAACGAGGATCGATCTTCGGGAGACCGCCATGGATGCCGCCGAACTCCGCGCCCTGCAGGCGCCGCTGAAGCAGAAATACCGCGAGGACGCCGCCTCGGCGCGGATCGTCTCGCGCGCGGTGGGCGAGATCGTGCAGGGCGGGATCGCCTGCGTGGTGCGCGGCCATGACGGCGAGGTGACCGCCGGGCTGCACGAGGCGGCCGGCGGCGACGGCTCGCAGGCCTGTTCGGGCGACATGCTGCTGGAGGCGCTGGTCGCCTGCGCCGGGGTGACGCTCTCCGCCGTCGCCACCGCGATGGGGGTGATTGTGAAGCGCGGCAGCATCACCGCCGAGGGGGTGTGGGACGCGCGCGGCACGTTGGCGATCGACCGCGCCGCGCCGGTGGGTGTCACCGACATTTCGCTCCGCTTCGATCTCGACACCGATGCGGACGAGGCAACCGTGGCGCGGCTGATCCAGAGCACCGAGCGGTATTGCGTGATCCTGCAGACGCTGCGCAACCCGCCGCGGATCGAGGCGATTCGCGGCTGAACCCAATCAGCCGGGTTTTTGCTCCGGCTGAGGTCAATCAGCCGGGTTTTCGCGCCGGCTGAGGTCAATCAGCCGGGTTTTTGATCCGGCTGAGGTCAGTCAGCCGGATTTTCGCGCCGGCTGAGGTCAATCAGCCGGGATCGAGGCGGAACAGGCCGGTCTCGCCGACATCGAGCGTGGTGAAACGCGCTGCCGGCAGGCCGGCGGCCTCGCGGGCGGCGGCGAGGTCGCGCTCCGGGGCGTCGATCGCCTCGTCGGTGAGCTGGAACGTGCCGAAATGCATCCCCACCGCGCGGGCGGCCCCGAGCTCGGCGAAGGCGCGCACCGCATCCGCCGGGTTCATGTGGACATTGCCCATGAACCAGCGCGGCTCGTAGGCGCCGATCGGCAGCAAGGCGAGGCCGGGGCGGCCGAGGCGCTCGCGGATCATGCGGAAATAGCCGGTATAGCCGGTGTCGCCGGCGAAATAGAGCTGCCCGGCGGCGTGGCGCAGCATGAAACCGCCCCAGAGCGTGGTGTTGCGGTCGCGCAGCGTGCGGGCGGCGAAATGGCGCGCCGGGGTGAGGGTGATGCGGGTGCCGTGCAGTTCGGCGTGGTGCCACCAGTCGAGCTCGGTGACCGGGCCGAGCCCCTTGCGGGTGAGAAAGGCGCGGTTGCCGAGCGGGGCGAAGATCGGGGTGCGGCCGAAGCGCGCGTGCAGGGCGGCGAGGGTCGGGATGTCGCAATGGTCGTAATGGTTGTGCGAGAGCAGGATCGCGTCCGGCTTCGGCATTGCGTCGAGCGTGAGGCCCGGCGGGCGGACCCGGCGCGGCCCGGCCCAGCCGACCGGCGAGCAGCGATCCGAGAGAATCGGGTCGGTCAGCAGCACGAGGCCCGGCAGGCGGATCAGGAAGCTCGCATGGCCGATGAACGTCACCGCCGCCTCGCCCTCCGCCACCTCGGCGGGTGGCGGAGCAAAAGTCCGGTTTTCCACCCGGTCGGGCCATTTTGCCCGTCCCTCGCGCCGTGTCACCCAGCGGAGCATCGGGAAGCGGCCGGTGCGGCGGCGCGCACCTTCGGGGTTGAAGAAGCGCGCGCCGTCGTAATGATCCGAGACCGGGTAGGGCAAGGTCAGCCGAACGCCGCGTTGAAGGCGCCGCCATCGAGCAGCAGGTTCTGGCCGACGATGAAGCCCGCCTGTGCCGAGCAGAGGAAGGCGCAGGCATCGCCGAATTCCTCCGGCGTGCCGACGCGGCCGGTCGGGTTGGCGGCGGCGCGGGCGGCGAGTTCGTCCTCCACCGAGCGGCCGGAGGCGCGGGCGGCGGTGGCCGCGTTGTCACGCAGCCGGTCGGTCATGAACGGGCCGGGGAGAAGATTGTTGATCGTCACGTTGTGCTTCGCGACCTGGCGGGCGAGGCCGGCGACGAAGCCGGTCAGCCCGGCGCGGGCGCCATTCGACAGGCCGAGGGCGGGGATCGGCGATTTCACCGCCGCCGAGGTGATGTTGACGATGCGGCCGAAGCGGCGCTCGATCATGCCATCGACCGTCGCGCGGATCAGCGCGATCGGGGTGAGCATGTTGGCGCGCAGGGCGGCTTCCCAGTCGGCATCGGTGAACTTGCGGAAATCGCCGGCCGGCGGGCCGCCCGCGTTGTTGATCAGGATGTCCGGCGCGGGGCAGAGGGCGAGCGCCGCGGCGCGGCCCGATTCGGTGGTGATGTCGCCCGCCGCGATCTCGACCTTGACGCCGGTCTCGGCGCGGATCGCCGCCGCCGTTTCGGCCAACGCCGCCTCGCCGCGCGCGGTGATCACCAGATCCACGCCCTCGCGGGCGAGGGAAAACGCGACGGAGCGGCCGAGCCCCTTGCTCGCCGCGCACACGATCGCCCGCCTGCCCTTCAGTCCGAGTTCCATCTCTGCTCCCTTCCCTGTCCTGCTTGTGTCGAGGCCGCGTCCATAGCATCAGATGGGCGCGATACCGAATTCGACAGGGGACCATGACCACCGCCATGACCGAGCGCGCGCTGACCGGGCTGAAGGTGATCGACCTGACCAGGGTGCTGGGTGGGCCGTATTGCACGATGATCCTCGCCGATCACGGCGCGGACGTGATCAAGATCGAGCCGCCGCAGGGCGACGAGGTGCGCGACTGGGGGCCGCCCTTCCTCGAACGGGCGGACGGAGCGCGGGATGCGAGCTATTTCCTCGGCGCCAACCGCAACAAGCGGGCGATGACGCTCGACCTCGCGCACGAGCAGGGCCGCGCAGTGCTTCTGCGGCTGCTGGAGGACGCCGACGTGCTGGTGGAAAATTTCAAGCCCGGCACGCTGGAGAAATGGGATATCGGGCAGGCGGCGCTGGCCCCGCGCTTTCCGCGCCTCGTGCATTGCCGGATCTCGGGGTTCGGCGCCGACGGACCGTTCGGCGGGCTGCCGGGCTATGACGCGGTGGTGCAGGCGATGACCGGGCTGATGACCATCAACGGCCGTCCCGGCGAGGGGCCGCTCAGGATGGGCACGCCGGTGGTCGATCTCGCGACCGGGCTGTATTCGGCGATCGGCATCCTGATGGCGTTGCAGGAGCGGCAGCGCTCGGGGCGCGGGCAGTTCATCGACATGACGCTGCACGATGCGGGCATGGCGCTGCTGCATCCGGCGGCGGCGAACTACCTGCTCAACGGCAAGCGGCCGGCGGCGACCGGCAATGCCCATCCGAACATCGCCCCCTATGACACCTTCCCCACCGCGACCTGCGAGATCTTCATCGCCGGCGGCAATGACGGGCAGTTCCGCAA
>NZ_AFPR01000231.1:0-1627 GCF_000219295.1 Acidiphilium sp. PM | reverse complement strand
TCGCCGTGCTCGGCACCGTCAACGCGCCGGTCATCCGCATCAACAACACCGGCCTGTTCGCCTCCGGCAGCGCGACGGTCGAGAGCACCGCGCTGCCGCTGATTTCCAAGATCGGCCAGGCGCTGGCGCGCGAGAAGGGCAAGGTGCAGGTGATCGGCTATACCGACAGCCAGCCGATCCACACGCTGCGCTTCCCCAACAACCTGGTCCTCTCGGAGGACCGCGCGAAGGCGGCGGCCGCCGTGCTCGACCGCGCGATCGGCGATCAGAGCCGCATCACCGCGGAGGGGCGCGGCGCCGCCGACCCGATCGCGACCAACGCGACGCCGCAGGGGCGCGCCCTGAACCGGCGGATCGAAATCGTGCTGATCCGGAGTGAAACCCAATGAGCGCACGGCTGGTCCGCTGGCTGCTGAGCGGCGTCGGCGCCGCGATCATCGCGGCCCTGGTCTGGTTCTTCGGCCCCTTCCTCGCCGTGCTCGCCGGCATCCTGCCGCGCGCGGCGATCGCTGTCCTGGTGTTCGTGATCTGGCTTGCGGCCAATCTCTGGCTCGATCGCCGCGCCCGCAAGAAGGCGGCCGCCGTCGAAGAGGCGATCACCGAGACCCAGGCCGACCCCGAGGCCGGCATGCGGGCGGAGGAAGTCGCCGCGCTGGCGGACAAGATGAAGAAGGCGCTCGGCATCCTCGCCCGGGCGCGCGGCCGGCGCGGCTTTCTCTACGAACAGCCCTGGTACGTCATCATCGGCCCGCCCGGCGCCGGCAAGACCACCGCGCTGCTCAATGCCGGCCTGAACTTTCCGCTCGCCGCCGAGCTCGGCCAGGGGGCGGTCGCCGGTGTCGGCGGCACCCGCTATTGCGACTGGTGGTTCACCGACCAGGCGGTGATGATCGACACCGCCGGCCGCTACACGACGCAGGATTCCTCGGCGTCGGTCGACCAGGCCGGCTGGCACGGCTTCCTCGACCTGCTGCGCCGCACCCGGCCGCGCCAGCCGCTGAACGGCGTGATCGTCGCCATCGCCCTGTCCGACATCGCCCAGGCCGACGCCGCGGCCCGCGCCGCCCATGCGCGCGCCATCCGCGCGCGGATCAAGGAGATCAACACCCGCCTCGGCGTCACCGTGCCGGTCTACGCGCTGTTCACCAAGGCCGACCTGATCGCCGGCTTCACCGAGTTCCATGACGATCTCGACACCGCCGGCCGCGCGCAGGTCTGGGGCATGACCTTTCCGCCCGATCGCACGCCGGCGGGCATGGCGGGCCGGTTCGCCGCCGAGTTCCGCGAGCTGGTCGGCCGCGTGGAAGAGCGCATGCTCGACCGCCTCGCCGCCGAACGCAGCCCGGATCGCCGCTCGCTCATCGCCGGCTTCCCGATGCAGGTCGCGAGCCTGCAGGCGCCGCTGGAGGCCTTCCTGAACGAGGCGTTCGCCGGCTCCCAGCTCGATCCCGCGCCGTGGCTGCGCGGGGTCTATCTCTGCTCGGGCACGCAGGAAGGCACGCCGATCGACCGTCTGACCGGCGCGCTGGCCCGCAGCTTCGGCATCGACCAGCGGCGCGCGCCCAGCCTGCGGCCGCAATCCGGCCGCTCCTATTTCCTCGGCCGGCTGATCGGCGAGGTGATCTTC
>NZ_AFPR01000232.1:0-845 GCF_000219295.1 Acidiphilium sp. PM | reverse complement strand
GCGCGTGGGATCGCGCATGAAGCGCAGGCCGGGCAGCACGGCGATCGCGGCGGTGAGCGGCAGGACGCTCGCGGCGTCGGACACGACATCGCCGCTGAGGCCGAATTCCTCGCGCGCCAGCATCACCGCGATGCCGTGATCGCCCACCGGGCCGCTGACCAGCAGGGCATCGCCGGTCTCGATCCGGCCGAGGCCGAGGCCGCAGCCGGGCGGGCGGACGCCGATGCCGGTGAGGGCGAGATAGATCCCCCCGCCCTGCCCGCGCGGCAGGACCTTGGTGTCGCCGGCGACGACGCGCACGCCGGCGGCGCGGGCGGCGCCGGCGAGGCTGGCGACGATGCGCTCCAGCCGGGCGATTTCCAGCCCCTCCTCGATCAGCGCGGCCAGGGTGAGATAGAGCGGGCGGGCGCCGGCGACGGCGAGGTCGTTCACCGTGCCGTGCACCGCGAGGGCGCCGATGTCGCCGCCGGGGAAGCTGAGCGGCTGGACGGTGAAGCCGTCGGTGGTGACGACGATCTCGCCGGGGGGCAGGGCGACGGGCACGGCGTCGGCCCCGGTGTCGAGCGCGGGGTCGGCGAGGTGGCGGGCGAACACCTCCTCGATCAGCGCCCGCATCAGGCGGCCGCCATTGCCGTGGGCAAGGCTGACATGGGTATCCTCGATCACGCGCGTCCTCCGTATTCGATGATCTGGCCGAAGCTGAGCCCGGCATCGTTGCAGGCGATCGCCTCGCCGAACAGGGTTGCGAAGCCGGCGGCGCGCAGGGCGGGGGCGAGGCGCTCGACCAGGTTCCGGTTCTGGAAGACGCCGCCGGCAAGGCCGATGGCGGCGACGCCGTGGCGGCG
>NZ_AFPR01000233.1:0-2919 GCF_000219295.1 Acidiphilium sp. PM | reverse complement strand
GCAGAAGCAGGCGCTGCAGCGCACCGCGCAGGGAACCGGCGTGCAGGTCAGCCAGACCGCCGACAACCGGCTGAAGCTGAACGTGCCGGCCGATGCCGGCTTCGCCACCGGCAGCGCGACGCTGAACCCCCGCCTCTACCCGATCCTCGACCAGCTCGGCCAGGGTCTGCAGCAGAACCCGACCGAGACGGTGCAGATCATCGGCTATACCGACAGCACCGGCTCGAACGCGATCAACTACCCGCTCTCGGACAATCGCGCCGCGAGCGTGAAGACCTATCTCGTCTCGCGCGGGATCAGCGGGCAGCGCATCGCCACGCGCGGCATGGGGCCGCAGGATCCGGTCGCCAGCAACGCGACGGCCGCCGGGCGCGCCGCCAACCGGCGGGTCGACATCTATGTCGCCTTTCCGCCGCAGCCGGCCGGCTGAGCGGCGCGCCGCATGAGCGAAGAGTCCGGACGCTTCCTCGCCCTCGTGGGCAGCTATCGGCTGGCCCCGGAGGATGCGCCGGCCTTCGCGGAGATCGCGCGGCGCTGCGTCGCCCTCACCGTGGTCAAGCCGGGCTGCCTGTATTTCACCATCGCCGAGGACGTCTCGGCGCCCGGACTCTTTCATCTCTCGGAGGGATGGGCTGACCGGGCCGCCCTCGATGCGCATCTCTCCAGCGCCGATTTCGCGGCGGTCCTGGCGGAGGCCGGGCGGTTGCGCGTTCTCGGCCGCACCGCCTTCGTGGCGGAGGCGAGCGGCCGGCGGTCCCTGTTCTGACCGCCCGGCACGGCCGGGGGGTTGCGCGATCCCGTCTGTACCGATAGGTATTGAGAATACCAATCGGTACAGGAGAGACGCGGATGAGCATCATCGCCCCACCCTTCACGCGGGACAGCGCGATCCGGAAGGTTCGCCTCGCGGAGGACGGCTGGAACGGCCGTGACCCGGAAAAGGTCGCGCTGGCCTACACGCCCGACAGCCGCTGGCGGAACCGCGCGGAATTCGTCAGCGGCCGGGCGGAGATCGTCGCCTTCCTGACCCGCAAATGGGCCAAGGAACTCGATTATCGCCTGATCAAGGAATTATGGGCCTTCGGCGAGGACCGCATCGCCGTCCGCTATGCCTATGAATGGCACGACGACAGCGGCAACTGGTTCCGCTCCTACGGCAACGAGAACTGGGAATTCGACGCCGCCGGGCTGATGCGGCGGCGCTTCGCCTGCATCAACGACCTGCCGATCGCCCCGGCCGAGCGCAAGTTCCACTGGCCGCTCGGGCGCCGCCCGGATGATCATCCGGGCCTGTCCGATCTCGGGCTCTGAGCCGGCGGCGCGGCCATGCGGACGATCAACCAGCGCGCCGACGTCGTGCCGCTGCTGGGCGAGGTGTTCCGCGAGTTCGGCTACGAGGGCGCCTCGCTGAGCCGGATCACCGGGCGGACGGGCCTTGGCAAGGGCAGCCTCTACCACTTCTTTCCCGGCGGCAAGGAGGAGATGGCGCAGGCGGTGCTCGACGATGTGGACGCCTGGTTCGAGCGCCACGTCTTCGCGCCGCTGCGCGACGAGGCGCCCGAGGTTGCGCCCGAGGCGGCCATCGAGGGGATGTGGGATGCCGTGACCGCCTATTTCCGCTCCGGCGCGCGGATCTGCCTGGTCGGCGCCTTCGCCCTCGACGGCACGCGGGACCGGTTCGCCGAGGCCGTCTCCGGATATTTCGTCCGGTGGATCGCGGCGTTGCGCGACGCGCTGGTGCGGCGGGGCTGGGCGCCGGCCGAGGCCGCCGCCCGCGCCGAGGAGGCCGTGCTCGGCATCCAGGGCGCCCTCGTGCTGGCGCGGGCGACCGGCGATCAGGCGGTGTTCGTCCGGGCGATCGAACGCTTGCGGGTCCGGCTGCGGCCGGCGGCGCAATCGTGACATGACAGTTTCGCGCCGGCGCGGTAGGGTTTCGCGGTCATGAAGGACATCGCCGCGCTGAAGCTCTACACGCGGGTCGCGCGCCTCGGCAGTTTTTCGGCGGCGGGCAGGGAGAGCGGCATGTCGCAGCCGCAGGTCTCGCGCATGATCGCCGAACTCGAACAGGAACTCGGCGCCAGGCTGCTGTCGAGGACGACGCGGGCGGTGGTGCCGACCGAGGCCGGCAAGGCGTTCCTCCTCCGCATCGAGGCCATTCTCGCCGCGCTCGACGAGGCCGGCCAGAGCGTGCGCGAGGGCGGCGAGTTCCACGGCATGCTGCGGCTCAGCATGCCCACGAGTTTCGGCATCCATGTCGCGATTCCGCGCCTCGCCGATTTCGCGGCCCGGCATTCGCGGCTGCAGATCCACCTCGAACTCGACGACCGGCGGCAGGACCTGGTGCGCGAGGCCGTGGATGTCGCGATCCGGATCGGCACGCTGCCGGATTCGGCCAGCGCCACCGCCCGGCAGATCGCGCTGGTCTCCCGGGTGATCGTGGCCTCGCCGGCCTACCTGGCCGCGAATGGCGCGCCGGCGCGGCCCGAGGATCTGGCGGGCCACCGGATCATCGGCGGCGCCGCCGCCACCAACCCCCTGGCCTGGACCTTCGAGCGCGACGGCGAGCGCATCGCAGCGCGGGTGCAGCCGCAGTTCACCACCAACGAGAACGAGGGGGCGATCGTCGCCGCCATCGCCGGGCTCGGCATCACCTCGACCGGCGAATGGGATTGCCGGCGGGCGCTGGATGATGGCTCCCTCGTCCGCCTGCTGACGGACTGGACGATGGCCGATGTGCCCGTCCACGCCTATTTCCCGATGGGCCGGAACACCCGCGCCGCGGCGCGCGCGCTGATCGACCATCTGCGCGAGGGGATCGCGGCGGACGGGCGGGGCTGATCCGCCGCGCCGATCAGACGATGATGTCGGCCAGCGGCGGCGGCGCGGCGAGTGCCGCGGCGACGGCCTCCAGGCTGGTGC
>NZ_AFPR01000234.1:0-4216 GCF_000219295.1 Acidiphilium sp. PM | reverse complement strand
CCCACCCGTTCGAGCATCGGCGCGATATAGGTGAACACGCTGAACAGGCTCGCCGAGCTCAGCACCGCCATCAGCATGGCGAGCAGCACCTGCGACCGTCCGAGAATCCGCACCTCGTTGAGCAGCCTGGCCGATCCCGCCCGCAGGTCGCGCGGCAGCAGCAGCGCGATCGCCGCCATCGCGACGAGGCCGATCGCCGCCACCACCCAGAAGGTCGCCCGCCATCCCGCCGCCTGGCCGAGGATGGTGCCCGCCGGCACGCCGAGCACATTGGCGAGCGTGAGGCCGAGAAACACCAGCGCCACCGCCCGCGCCCGCTTCTCCCGCGGCGCCAGCTCCGCCGCGACGACCGAGCCGATCCCGAAGAACGCCCCGTGCGACAGCGAGGTGACCACCCGCGCCGCCAGCATCGTGTCATAGCCCGGCGCCAGCGCGCAGAGCGCGTTGCCCAGCACGAACACGCCCATCAGCCCGAGCAGCGCCGCCCTGCGCGGCCACCGCCCGACCAGCACCGCGAGGAACGGCGAGCCGAAGCTCACCCCCAGCGCATAGGCGCTGACCAGGAATCCCGCGCGCGGGATCGAGACCGAGAAATCGCGCGCGAGATCGGGCACCAGCCCGACGATGACGAACTCGCTCGTGCCGATGGCGAAGCTCGCGACGATGAGCGCGAGCAGGGGAAGTTTCATGCCGGAATTCCGCGAAAAGGGAACGGCAGTGAACACGCCGTCGGCGCCGGCGGCAACGCCCGCCGGCGGAACTCAGCCCCGTGTCTGCGGATTGTCGAAGCGCGGCGAGCGCATCCGGTGGATCGCCGCCTTCAGCGCATCGGCGAAATCCCGCCGCTCCGCATCCCCCAGCGCCATGCCGACGATCTGCCGCGCCTCCCGGTTCGCCACCGAGACGATCGGATTGGTCCCCGCCTGTTCCTCGACATCGACGCGCAGCCACCCCGCCTCCAGCCGCACCTCGCTCCTGCGCCCGCCCGGCGTGGTGCGGGTGATGGTCAGCGCCTCGTCGGTCAGCACGATCACCTCGGACGCCTTCGCCCCGCGCATGTTCATCCCGTAGAGCGTGACGGCGAGGATGAGATCGGCCCCGTTGAACCCGATCACCGGCATCGCGCCCAGCCGCCACATCAGGCTGGTCACCAGCAACGAGCCGGTCGCCATCACCCCGAACACGACGAACATGCCGCGCCGGCTCATGCTCCGGTGCGGCGTCAGCACCGCCTGGAAAATCGGCCGTCCCTGTCCGGCCATACCCAACGCTTCCGCCATGACGTTATCTTCGCATCGAATGCGCATTCCGCAAGCATGGATGCTTGCCAAAATCCCCCCCGCCCCGCACAAATCGCGGATGCCGACCGCCACCGAACAGCCCCCCAAGCGCCGCCCCACCGTCCCGCAGGCCCGCGTGCGCAGGATGAAAACGGCGGATATCCGCCCCTTCCTCGAAGCCATCTCGGCCGGCAACCCCGAGCCGCGCACCGAGCTCCACTACGCCGACCCGTTCTCGCTGCTCGTCGCCGTCGTCCTATCCGCGCAGACGACCGACGCCGCGGTGAACAAGGCGACCCCCGGCCTGTTCGCCGCCGCCCCCACCCCGGCGGCGATGGCGGCCCTCGGCGCCGAGGGCATCGGCCCGCATATCCGCTCGATCGGCCTCTGGCAGTCCAAGGCGAGGAACGTCGCCGCCCTCGCCGAGCTCCTCGTCGAGCGGCATGGCGGCGCGGTCCCCGCCGAGCGCGAGGCGCTCGAGGCCCTGCCCGGCGTCGGCCGCAAGACCGCGAATGTCGTGCTCAACGAAATCTTCGGCCAGCCCACCATGGCGGTGGACACCCACATCTTCCGCCTCGCCAACCGCACCGGCCTCGCCCCCGGCAAGACCGTGCGCGAGGTGGAGGACGGCCTGGTCAGGCGCATCCCGCCCGACCTGCTGCGCCGCGCCCATCACTGGCTGATCCTGCACGGGCGCTATGTCTGCAAGGCCCGCCAGCCCGAATGCTGGCGCTGCCCCGGCGCGCAATGGTGCGTCTTCACCCCCAAACCCGCGGCACCCGCGAGGGGCCGCCGGGCATGAGCGCGTCCTCCGGCTTCCGCCTCGCGAAGACCCTCGGCCTCGCCGCCGTCGTCGCCTCGGCCGTCACCCAGGAATACGGCGCCGGAATCAACTTCGTCGTCCCCCAGAGCCTCGGCGTCTATCCCGGCATCGGCGCGCTGGTGCCGCTGGCGATGTTCGCGACAGGCCTCGTCATCTTCCTGAAGGTCTTCCTCTACGCCCGGTTCTCCCGCGCCATGCCGCGCGCCGGCTCGTCCTATGTCTGGACGGTGCGCGCCCTCAACCTGCCGCTCGGCTTCATCCTGCATTTCGTCTGGTGGGCCAGCATCACCGCGGCGATGGGCTTCATCGCCTTCGCCTTCGGCAATTTCCTCGGCAACGCGATGGTCAATGCCGGCTTCGCCGCCGGCCACCTGCTGCTCTCGAAGCCCGGCCATCTCGTCCTCGGCCTCGCCGCACTCTGGATCATCTACGGCATCCATGTCGCCGGCATCCGCGATTACGGCCGCCTCGTCGTCATCCTGCTCGCGCTCGTCGTGGTCACCGCCCTCGCCGTCGGCGTCATCGGCTTCGCCGCCGACCCCGCCGCCCTGCTGCACACCGCCGCGGCGCGCACCGGCATCGCCTTCGCCCGCCCCGCCGCCGCCCCGCCCTTCGACGCGCACGCCTTCCTCGCCGTCTGCACCCTGTTCATCTTCGCCTATGGCGGGCTGTCCGGCGCGCCCGCCCTGTCGGGCGAGACCGAACACGCCGAAACCGTGATGCCGCGCGGCATCGTCATCGCCTGGCTCACCTCGGTCGTGCTGTTCTCGCTGGTCGCCGCAGCACTGCTGCACGCCGTGCCCTGGTGGGCGGCGCTGGACCTCATCCGCCACAAGCACGCCTCCCTCGTCACCGCCCCCGGCATCATCGGCCTCGCCGCCCCGCGCCCGCTCGCCGCGGCGCTCGACCTCGTGATCGCGCTCATCGTCGGCAAGACGCTCGCGCCGCAGATGGTCGTCACCTCGCGCATGCTCTTCGCCTGGGCCGAGGACGGGCTGATCCCCGCCCGCTTCGCCGAAACCTCGCGCCGCCGCGCCCCGGTCGCCGCCCTCACCCTCACCGTCGTGCTCGCCTCGCTCTTCCTCGTGCAGGCGACCTATATCGGCTGGGCCTTCGGCATCGTCGCCCGCTCGGTCACCATCCTGCTGGTCTGGCTCGCCGTCGCCTGCGCCGCGCTCAACCTGCGCTACAACCCGCGCCATGCCAGCCATGGCTGGTCCGAGCCCTTCCGCCGCGGCGTCATGGTCGTGCCCGTCGCCCTGCTCTCCATCGTCGTCACCATCGCGCTGATCCGCTCGGTGCTGGTGCTGCCCCACGCGCCCTTCTACGTCCAGCCGCTGTTCCAGGGCGCGGTGATGGCGCTGATCGGCACGGCGCTCTATCTCCGCGCCCGCCGCGTCGCCCCCGGCCTCGCCGCCGTCACCGCAACGCTCCCCCTCGAATAGCGCCCCCTTCCGCGCCGCGCCGCGACGCCATATACGAACCGCATGGCAGCGGCCCGACCCTTTCTGAAAATGCACGGCGCCGGGAACGATTTCGTCGTTCTCGATGCCCGCGCGCACCCGCTTGACCTCGCCCCCGCCGCCGCCGCCCGCATCGCCGACCGTCACCGCGGCGTCGGCTGCGACCAGATCATCCTGATCGAGCCGGACGACGGCGCCGCCGCCTTCATGCGCATCCTCAACGCCGATGGCTCGGAATCCGGCGCCTGCGGCAACGCCACGCGCTGCGTCGCCGCCCTGCTCGCCGGCGAAACCGGCGCCCGCCGCCTCGCCATCCGCACCAATGCCGGCCTGCTGCCCGCCGAAATCAAGGGCCCCACCCTGGTCGAGGTCGACATGGGCGCGCCGAAACTCGGCTGGGAAGACATTCCCCTGGCCGAACCGGCGGACACGCTCTCGCTCCGCCTCGCCCTCGGCCCGGTGCAGAACCCCGCCGCCTGCTCGATGGGCAACCCCCACGCCACCTTCTTCGTCGACGACCTGACCCACCTGCAGATCGAGACGATCGGCCCCAAGCTCGAACACGCCCGCCTCTTCCCCGAGCGCGCCAATATCGGCTTCGCCCGGATCGACGCGCCGGACCGCATCCGCCTGCGCGTCTGGGAACGCGG
>NZ_AFPR01000235.1:0-1095 GCF_000219295.1 Acidiphilium sp. PM | reverse complement strand
CCCGGCCAACCCGCGATCCTGCGCACCTCCGGCGTCCGCCTCGCCGCCCTCGGCGCGGCGGTGGCGGCGATGGGGGCCGTCATCGTCTTCGTCGTGATCTATTACGGCACCCTCGGCTCCCTGCGGCAGACGCTCGATGCCTCGATCACCAACGAGATCGGCGAGATCCTGCCGCAAGGGCCGGCGACGCCGCCGGCGGTGGCGGCCATAGCCATCCGCGCCGCCCTCGCGCAGGCGGCCGTCCCGCATCTTCTACGCGCTGGCCGGGCCGAACGGCGCCCCCCTCGCGGGCAATCTGCGCCTCCCGCCGCCGGCGCCCGGCTGGCACACGCTGGACGCGCCGGAGGCCGACGCCTTCGCCCCCGGCGTGACGGAGCTGCGCGTCCTCGTGGTCCGCCTGCGTGATGGCGCGTCGCTGCTCGTCGGCGTCGACGGCACCATGATCCGCCGGCTGAACGACCTGATCCGCCGCAGCTTCCTGATCGGCTTCGGCCTCACCCTCAGCCTCGGCCTCGCCGCCGGCATCGGCTTCGGCCGCAAGGCCCTCGCGCGGGTGAACGCGGTCAGCCTCGCCAGCCGCGAGATCATGGCCGGCGACCTGTCCCGCCGCATCCCGCTCGCCGGCACCGGCGACGAGTTCGACCGCCTGGCCGAAACCGTGAACGCGATGCTCGACCGCATGCAGCACCTGATGGAGAATCTCGGCGCCGTCGGCAACGACATCGCCCACGACCTCCGCTCGCCGCTGGCCCGGCTGCGCGAAACCCTCGAACTCGCGCTGCGCGACCCCGATCCGGCGGCGGCCGGGGCCGCCATCGCCGAGGCGATCGCGCAGGTCGATGGCGCGCTGGCGCTCTGCGGCGCCATTCTCCGCCTCGCCCAGATCGAAACCGGCGCCCGCCGCGCCTCCTTTTCCGACATCGACCTGACCGACCTGCTGGACCGCCTGGTCGAGACCTACGAGACAGTGGCCGAGGAGGCGGGCCACCGCCTCGCCGCGCATGTCCCGCGAGGCCTCGCCATCCGCGGCGATGCCCAGCTCCTCAACCAGATGTTCGCCAACCTGATCGAGAACGCGATCACCCATGCGGGGAG
>NZ_AFPR01000236.1:0-1155 GCF_000219295.1 Acidiphilium sp. PM | reverse complement strand
ATGATGGCCGACCCGCGGATCTTCAGCCATTTCCAGCTCGTGCCGGTCCGGCCGGACCGCAAGACGGCGGGCGCCGCCGCCGCCGCCACCACCGTCCTGCACGCCTTCGGCGGCTTCTTCTGCCGGGCCTTCCGGGTCCACGATTTCATGCTCGGCCGGCTGAACATGCGCGACTATCTGCGCCGCGTGCTGATCCTGCGCGCCGACAACCCGCTCTTCGACGGCTGGAGCCTCGCCGAGCGGCAACGCCACGCGCTCGATGCCGATGGCGCCCCCCTGCCCACGGTAGACGGCGCGACACCCCCCGCCGCCTACTGGCTGCCGGTGATCCCCGACAGTCTCGGCCCGACGCCCGGCGGCCATGCCGGCATCCTGCCCTGGCCCGCGGGGCAACTCGACCCCGAAACGCTGCGCCCGGCACTCGGCCAGCGGGTGGCCGCCCTTCTCGCCATCGCGCAGAAAGACGAGATCTCGGGGCTGCTGGCCAATCTCTGGTTCGACGCCGGCGAACGCTTCATCTCGGCGCGGATCACCGGCGATATCGTCGCCGCCTTCCGGGCGGCGCTCGAACGGCACGATCTGCTGCCGCGCGCCGGCGGCGCCGGCTGAGGCGCCCGTTACCGCGCGCGAGCGTGGCCGGCATCCACCAGCGCGAAGAGCAGGACGAGCCCGATCACGGCAAAGCCGGCGCTGGCCAGGAAGGTCGCCGCCGGCCCGGCCAGGCTCCACGCCACGCCGGCGAGCAGGCTCGCCGCCAGCAGCGCCACCCCGCCGGCGAGGTGAAAGATGCCGAACGCCGTGCCCCGCGCCGTCTCCGGCGCCGCGTCGGACACCAGCGCCGACAGCACGCCCTGGGTCAGCCCCATATGCAGGCCGAACAGCGCGATGCCGGCCATGCCCACCACAAGGCCCGGCGCGAAGCCGAGGCACAGATCGGCGAGCACCAGCACCCCGAATCCGGCCGCCAGCACGCCCCGCCGGTCCAGCCGGTCCGCCAGCCGCCCGGCCGGATAGGCCGCAAGCCCGTAGACCACGTTCATCACCACCAGCACCGCCGGGGTGAGCGCCAGCGGCAGGCCGAGGCCGCGGGCGCGCAGCACGAGGAACGCCTCGCCGAAGCGGGCGAGCGTCAGCACCGCGCCGGCGAGCACGACG
>NZ_AFPR01000237.1:0-4706 GCF_000219295.1 Acidiphilium sp. PM | reverse complement strand
CTCGACCCGCGCCGCCCGGCCACCGCGAAACTCCCGGTGGTCTACCACCCCCGCGTCGCCGGCTCGCTGCTCGGCCATTTCGCCGGCGCCATCAACGGCGCCGCCATCGCCCGCGGCACCAGCTTCCTCAAGGATGCGATGGGTCAGGCGATCTTCGCGCCCGGCATCTCCATCATCGACGATCCGCTGCGCCGCCGCGGCCTGCGCTCGCGCAGCTTCGACGGCGAGGGCCAGACCGTCTCCCGCCGCGCCCTGATCGAGGATGGCCGGCTGACCACCTGGCTGCTCGATTCCCGCAGCGCCGCCCAGCTCGGCCTCGCCACCACCGGCCACGCCGCCCGCGGCACCTCCGGCCCGCCATCCCCGGCGCCGAGCAATCTCTACATGCAGCCCGGCGCGCTCTCGCCCGAGGCGCTGATCGCCGATATCGGCCTCGGCCTCTACGTCATCGAGCTGATCGGCATGGGCGTGAACGGCATCACCGGCGATTATTCGCGCGGCGCCGCCGGCTTCATGATCCGCGACGGCCAGCTCGCCGAGCCGGTCGCCGAGGTCACCGTCGCCGGCAATCTGCGCGAGATGTTCCTCCACCTCACCCCGGCGAACGACCTCGAATTCCGCCGCGGCACCGACGCGCCGACGCTGCGGATCGAGGGCATGACGATGGCCGGAGCCTGAGCCGAGGGCCCAGGACGGCCGGAGCCTGAGCCTGCCGGTTCAGAACGGCCGGAGCCTGAGCCGAGGGCTCAAGATGGCGGGCGGCTGAGCGAGCCTCAGCCCTCCGGCGTCAGCCCCTTCAGCACCGCCGTCATTGCCCCGGCTAGTTCGGTCGGCAGCAGGATCGTCGCCCCCCGGTCCTTGTTCATCTCGTAAACCAGGTTCATCTGCCGGATCTTCAGCGCCATCGGGTTGGCGGCGTATACCTCCCCGGCATGGACGATCTGCTCGGCGATCGCCACTTCCGAACTCGCCAGCGTCACCCGCGCCTGCTTCTCCTTCTCCGCCTGCGCGTTGCGGCTCATCGCGTCGTTCAGCTCGGCCGGAATCCGCACGTCGCGGATCTCCACCGCGATCCCGCCGATCCCCCAATCCTGCGACTTCGCGGCGATCGCGGCGCGGATCTTCGCATCCATCGCCTCGCGATTGCCGAGAATCTCGCCCAACCCCATCCCGCTGATGATCTCGCGCAGCGAGGTCTGCGCCACCTGGCCGATCATCGCGCGATAATCGGTCAGTTCGGTTGCCACGCGCCGCACATCCTCCACCTTCCAGAACAGCACCGAATCCACCGCGACCGAAACGCCATCCAGCGTCAGCGTGTTCTCCGCGCTGATGATCGTGCTCTGCTTGCGGGTATCGACCAGCACATAGACCGTCTCGATAACCGGGATGATGAAGAACACGCCCGGCCCGCGAATGCCGGCGAAGCGGCCGAGCCGCAGCACCACGGCGCGCTCCCACTCGTTCGCCGTCCTGAGCGTCAGCCCGCAGACGATGCCGAGCAGCGCCACCACGGCGCCGGGAAAGGCGAGGCGCAGCGGCACGGCGATGAGAACGCCAAGGACGATCAGGATCACGGCGATGGTCGCGGCGGAACGGTTCATCCGGCGTCTCCCTGCGCCGCCCCGCCACCGCCCGGCGCGGTGGCCGTCACGCGGCCAAAACTGCTCCGCCGATCATGCGATGCGGGCGAGGGCGGCGTCCAGCCTCGCCATCTCCGCCTCGGCCGCTTCCAGCCGCTCGCGGTTCTCGGCGATCACCTCTTCCGGCGCGCGGCGGACGAAATCCTCGTTGCCGAGCTTGCCGCGCAGCTTGCCGGCCTCGGCCTCGGCCTTGGCCCGCGTCGTCGCCAGCCGCTTGCGCTCGGCGGCGAGGTCGATGATGCCGGCGAGCGGCAGCACCAGCGTCGCCTCGTCGAGAATCGCCTGCGCCGCGCCCTGCGGCATCTCGCCCTCCAGCGGGGCGAGGGTCGCCACCCGGGCGAGCCGGCCGATCTCCTCGCGCCAGCGTGCCGCCCGCGCCAGCGTCTCCGGCGCCGCGTCGCGGATCAGCAGGTCGATCCGCGTTGCCGCCGGCACGTTCATCTCGCTGCGCACGGCGCGGATTTCCGAAATCGCGCGGATCGCCCACGACACCTCGTCGCGCGCCGCCACCGCCTCGCGCACCGCCTCCGGCACCGGCCAGGCGGCGCGGATCAGCGAGCCCGGCGCGCCATAGCCGAACTCGTCCCACAGCGCCTCGGTGACGAACGGGATCACCGGATGCAGCAGCCGCAGCAGCAGGCCCAGCACATGCGCCGCCACCGCCCGCAGCTCGCGCGCGGCGTCGTCCTCGCCGGCCAGCCCCGGCTTCGCCAGCTCGAGGAACCAGTCGCAGAAATCGCCCCAGGTGAAGCGGTAGCAGGCCTGCGCATAATCGGCGAGGCGGAACCCCTCCAGCGCCTCGGTCGCCTCCAGCACGGCGCGGTTCGCCGCATCCAGAATCCAGCGCGAGAGCGGCAGCGCTGCCGTCTCCGGCCGGAACGCCGGGTCAGGCCGGCACTGGTTCATCTCGCAGAACCGTGCCGCGTTCCACAGCTTGGTCACGAAGCTGCGGTTCGCCTCCACCATGTTCGGCCCGAGCTTGATGTTCCGCCCGGCCCCGCTCTGCGCGATCACCGTATAGCGCAGCGCGTCCGCCCCGAACTGGTCGATCAGCGCCAGCGGATCGATCACGTTGCCCTTGGTCTTGCTCATCTTCTGGCCGCGCTCGTCGCGCACCAGCCCGTTGATCATGACGGTGCGGAACGGCACGTCGCCCATCGCATACATCCCCATCATGATCATCCGGGCGACCCAGAAGAAAATGATGTCGAACCCGGTCACCAGCACATCGCCCGGATAGTAGCGGTCCAGCTCCGGCGTGTTCTCCGGCCAGCCGAGGGTGGAGAACGGCCAGAGGGCGGAGGAAAACCAGGTGTCGAGCACGTCGTCGTCCTGCCGCAGCGCGACGGTATGGCCGAAATGCTCCGCCGCCTCCGCAAGGGCCGCCTCCTCGGTCTCGGCGACGAACACGGTCCCGTCCGGCGCATACCAGGCGGGAATCCGGTGCCCCCACCAGAGCTGGCGCGAGATGCACCAGGGCTCGATGTTGCGCATCCAGGCGAAATACGTGTTTTCCCACGATTTCGGCACGAACTGCACGCGCCCGTCCTCCACCGCCTCGATCGCCGGCCCCGCCAGCACTTCGGCGTTGCAGAACCACTGCTCGGTCAGCAGCGGTTCGATCACCGCGTTCGAGCGGTCGGCATGCGGCACCGCGTGCACATGCGGCTCGATCTTTTCCAGCGCGCCGATGTCTTCCAGATGCGCCACGATCCGCCGCCGCGCCTCGAACCGGTCGAGCCCGTCGAGACTGTCGAGAAATGCCGCATCCGGCGGCGCGCTCTCCGCGCGGATCTCGGCCAGGGTGATCCGCGCCTCGCGGTCCAGCACCGAGGGCATCGCCAGCCCATGCCGCTGGCCGACGCCGAAATCGTTGAAATCATGCGCCGGCGTGATCTTCACCGCGCCCGATCCCTTTTCCGGGTCGGAATGCTCGTCGGCGACGATCGGAATCCGCCGCCCGGTGATCGGCAGGATCACGGTGCGGCCGACCAGGTCGGCATAGCGCTCGTCGGTCGGGTGCACCGCCACCGCGGTATCGCCGAGCATCGTCTCCGGCCGCGTCGTCGCCACCGTGATGGTCTGCCCGGTCCCCTCGACCGGGTAGCGCAGGTGCCAGAGATTCCCCTTCACCTCGCGCATCTCGACCTCGAGGTCGGAAATCGCCGAGCGGAACACCGGGTCCCAGTTCACCAGCCGCTTGGCGCGGTAGATCAGCCCGTCATTGAACAGCCGGACGAAGATGGTCCGCACCGCCTTCGACAGGCCTTCGTCCATGGTGAAGCGCTCGCGCGACCAGTCCGGCGAGGCGCCGAGCCGGCGCAGCTGGCGAGTGATGGTGCCGCCCTGCTCGGCCTTCCAGGTCCACACCCGGTCGAGAAAGGCGTCGCGGCCGATCTCCTGGCGCGACGTTCCCTCGCGCTGGAGTTCCCGCTCCACCATCAGCTGGGTGGCGATGCCGGCATGGTCGGTACCCGGCTGCCACAGCGCGTCCCGCCCGTTCATCCGGTGATGCCGGATCAGCACGTCCTGCAGCGTCATCGTCAGCGCATGGCCGACATGCAGGCTCCCCGTCACGTTGGGCGGGGGGATCATGATGGTGAAGGGCGTCGCCGCGCGCGACGGGTCGGCGGCAAAGGCCCCCGCCTGTTCCCAGAGACCGTAGAGCCGCGACTCGAACGCGGCCGGATCGAAATTCTTGTCCAGCATGGAGCCTCTATGCGCGAAACCCGGGAGAGACGGAAGGCCGCGGCCTGATGTCCCGTATCTGAAATCCGTCGGATTTCAGATTCACGGCGGACACTGGAAAAATCAATATTTCAGCGCGCAGCCCCTGAAATTCCCCCGCGAAGTTCAGGAGCAGCGGCCTAGCGGCCCTCCTCGCCGATCAGCCGCTCGATCTCGGCGCGGACGATCCGCTCCACGAGATTGGGCAGATGGGCGTCGAGCCAGGCCTTCAGCAGCGGGCGCACTTCCGAGCGGACGACGTCCTCGATCGTGAGGTCGCCGCGGCCGAGCGAAAGTCCCCGATCCGCCGAAACCGTGCGGCGCAGCGAGTCGATA
>NZ_AFPR01000238.1:0-749 GCF_000219295.1 Acidiphilium sp. PM | reverse complement strand
CGCCGGCGCCGGCCGTGCCGGGCGTGGCCGCCGCCGGCTTCGGCATCGCCTTGAGCAGCGCCGTCAGGTCGATCCGCGAGGCGTGGATCACCGCCTGCAGGTCGGGCTTCGGGCCAAGCCGCAGGCTGAAGGCGCCGCCGAGCTGCGCCTGGGCGGAGCTGATCGCGAGGCTGTTCAGCGCGACCGTGTTTGCAAGCCCCTGGCCGCCCGGATCGGTGAGCAGGCCGGAGACGCCGATATCGGTCCAGGCCGGCAGCGGCGTGCCGACGAGGTCGGAGAGTTTCGCGAGGTCGGGGATCGTCGCGCTCAGCTTCATCGCGACGCCGGCGAGCTTCGAGGGGGTCGCCATGCCGCCCGCGGCGTTGAACAGCGCGTTGCCGACCCGGCCGGCGACGTTCATGGTGAAGCGCTCGGTGGGCACGGCGTGGGCCGGGGCGGGTGCGCCGAGGGCCGCCTCGATCACGGGGCCGACCGGGCCGGCCTTGCCTTCGAGCCCGACCTGCCGGCCCTGGTACTGGCCGGCCAGCGCGACGTCCACCGCCTGGTCGAGCGCGGGCAGGGTGATGTTCATCGAGCGGAGCGACAGGCCCTTGCGCCAGGCGGTCAGGTCCGACTTGCCGGCGGTGAGGCTGACATTGGTGACCGAGGGCAGGGTCCCGCCGGCGGGCGGGCCGAGATCCGCCCGCAGGTCGACCTGTTGCAGCGGCGGCAGGTCGCCGCGGTCGGCGGCGGGCAGGTAGGCGGCGAGC
>NZ_AFPR01000239.1:0-2309 GCF_000219295.1 Acidiphilium sp. PM | reverse complement strand
TGCTGGCGGCTGCTGTTCCTCGCTCTGTGGCATCATCGCCACGGGCTGGGCGGCGCCGTCGATGGCGATGTGTTCGAAATACTGGGAGAACGGGCATGACCGAGCGCTACGACCTGATCATCGAGAACGGCACGCTGATTCTGCCCTGGGGCGAGGCGACCGGGCGGATCGGCGTGCGGGACGGCCGAATCGTCACCCTCGCTGCCACCGGGGATGCGCCCGAGACGATCGACGCCCGCGGCCTGCACGTCCTGCCCGGGCTGATCGACCCGCATGTGCATTTCCGCGATTCCGGCAGCGGCGAGCTGCCGGCGGTCGAGACGATGGAAACCGGCACGCGCGGCGCCGTGCTCGGCGGCATCACCGCGATCTTCGACATGCCGAACACCGGCACGCCGGCCACCGGACAGGCGGCGCTGGCGGCGAAGCGGGAGTCGCTCGCCGGCCGGGCCTGGTGCGATGTCGGCCTCTATGTCGGCGCGACGAAGGACAATATCGGCGAACTCGCCACCCTCGAGGCCGAATCCGGCGTCTGCGCGATCAAGGTTTTCGCCGGTTCCTCCACCGGCAACCTGCTGGTCGAGGACGATGCCTCGATCGAGCGCGTGATGCGCGCCGGAAGGCGGCGGATCGCCTTCCATTCCGAGGACGAATACCGCCTGCAGGCGCGGCGCGGCGAATTTTCCACCGGCATGGCCTATGCGAACCACGCGATCTGGCGCGATCCGGAATGCGCGGCGCTGGGCACGCGGCGGATCATGGCGCTGGCCCGCCGCACCGGCCGCCCGGCGCATATCCTGCACGTCTCGACCGAGGAGGAATTCGCCTATCTGCGCGATTTCCGCGATGTCGCCAGCGTCGAGGTGCTGGTCAACCACCTGACCCAGATGGCGCCCGACGCCTATGACCGGCTTGGCGCCTATGCGGTGATGAACCCGCCGATCCGCGATCGGCGCCATGTCGAGGCGGCATGGCGCGCGGTGGCGGACGGGCTGGTGGACACGATCGGCTCCGACCACGCGCCGCATCCCCGCGCCGCGAAGGAGCGCCCCTGGCCCGAAACCGCGGCCGGGCTGACCGGCGTGCAGACCCTGGTCCCGGTGATGCTCGACCAGGTGGCGAAGGGGCGGCTGAAGCTGACCAGGCTGGTCGATCTCATGGCGGCCGGGCCGGCGCGGATCTACGGCGCGGTCGGCAAGGGGCGGATCGCCGCCGGCTATGACGCCGATTTCACCCTGGTCGACCTGCGCCGCCAGCAGCGCATCGAGGCGGGCTGGCTCGCCAGCCCCTGCGGCTGGTCGCCGTTCGAGGGCGAGCGCGTCACCGGGTGGCCGGTGATGACGATCATCCGCGGCCAGGTCGCGATGCGCGACGGCGCGGTGCAGGGCTCGCCCGCCGGCCGTTCGGTTACCTTCCGCTCGTAGCCGCGCCGTCGACGCTGCCGGCGTGGCGGATTTCGAACAGGGCGCAGTAGGCCGAGCGGTCGACCAGCCTGAGCCGCCCCGGCATGAAGCCGCCGAGATGCCGCGCCGCGCCGGACGATGACCGGATATTGCGCGGAGTCGCCGAACAGCAGTGGCCAGTAGGCGCGGTGAGAGTCGAGTCTCGGCATCGCGGCCAGCACGCGGCTGCCGGGGGCCACCGGCGCGATGCAGTCCTGCTGTTGCCTGGCCGGCCGGTTCGGCCGTGCCGATCCAGCCTATTGTCCGGGAGACTTGGTTCCTTTGCGAGGGCGCGCCGGCGGCGGATCGTGCCCTGGAGCATCAGGCGAGCCATTTGCAACCGGAACGCCGAAGCTCGATGATCTGGACCGATCAGACATTGCGGACGTCATTCGCGCCAGCAGGGCTCAATTCAGCCGGCTTCCACGCTCGCCGAAACAGCGACCCGTTCAGGATCCGCCGTGAAAATGAGAGCCGGGAGGGAAGGGGAAAATTTTTGGAAATCAATGGTCGGAGCGGCGGGATTCGAACCCACGACCCCCAGTCCCCCAGACTGATGCGCTACCAGGCTGCGCTACGCTCCGACCCCGGCGTCTTAGCAAGTGACGCGGGGCGAGGCAATCGACCCGCATCACTTATCGAGGCTGGCACGCAGGTCTTCCAGTTCGGCAAGCACGCTCGCCATTGCCGCGCGCAGGAGCGCAGTCGCGGCGCGGGCCCGTTCGAGTGGCGCCGAGTCGGCGTCCGGCATGGCAGCGGGCGCGTGGCCAGGGTTGGAAGTCGCCGGTGCGGGATCGATCGGCAGTTCCGGCAGCCGGTCGGGCCGCGGGGCCGGCGGGGCCGGAATGTCGGCCCGCGCCCGCTCGG
>NZ_AFPR01000240.1:0-3684 GCF_000219295.1 Acidiphilium sp. PM | reverse complement strand
TCCACCTCCGCCGCCCGCGCCGCCAGCGCCGCGTTGTCCGGGTCGACATGGCGGGCGAACCGCGCGTTCGACAGCGTATATTCATGCCCGCACAGCATCAGCGTCTCGGGGTCGAGCGCCGCCAGCGCCTGCAGACTGGCATGGAACTGCGCCGGCGTGCCCTCGAACATCCGCCCGCAGCCGAGGCTGAACAGCGTATCGCCGCAGGCCGCCGCCGCATCGCCGAACAGGTAGGTGACATGCCCGACCGTATGCCCCGGCGTCGCGATCATCCGCACGGCTTCTCCGCCAAGATCGATCGTCTGCCCCGGCGCCAGCGCCGCATCCAGCTTCGGCAGCCGCGCCGCATCCGCCGCATTGCCGGCGATGCGCGCGCCGAACCGGGCCGCGAGGTCCACCGCCCCGGCGATGTGGTCGTCGTGATGATGCGTCAGCAGCACCCAGTCCAGCCGCCCGCCCGCCGCCTCGACGGCCTCGATCGCCGCCGCCGCGTCCGCCGGGTCGACGAAGGCGCTCGCCCCGCCATGCGCCACCAGCCAGGCGTAATTGTCAGCGAGCATCGGCACACGCGTGATCGTGAAGCCGCGATGGGAAATCGCCATGATCCGTCCTTCTCACATGCTATAGGTGGAGGGATGCGTCTCGATGCGCCCTCGATCGCCGATTTCTACGCCACGCCGCGCGGCGCCGCCACCGCGCGGCTGATTCGCGCCCGGCTGCGGGAGTTCTGGCCCGAGGCGCGCGGCTGCGAGGTGCTCGGCCTCGGCTATCCCGGCCCCTATCTGCGGCTCTGGCGGGATCAGGCGGCGCGCTGCATTGCCGCCGTGCCGGCGCAGATCGGCGCCGCCCCCTGGCCCGTCTCCCGCCCCGGCCTCAGCGTGCTGGTCGAGGAGGATGCCTTGCCCTTCGCCGATGTCAGCGTCGACCGGCTGCTGCTGATCCACGGTCTCGAACACGCCGAAACCGCCCGCCGCCTGCTGCGCGAGGCCTGGCGGGTGCTGCGCCCCGAGGGGCGGATGATCGTGGTCGTGCCCAACCGCGCCTCGCCCTGGGCCTATCTCGAACGCACGCCCTTCGGCCACGGCCAGCCCTATTCGCCCTCCCAGCTCGGCCGCATGCTGGCCGACTCGCTGTTCCGGGTCGAGCGGCGCGACGCCGCCCTGTTCCTCCCCCCGCTCGGCGGCCGCGCCATCCTCCGCGCCGCCCCGCTGGTCGAGCGCGCCGGCCGGCGCATCGCCGCCCAGGCCGGCGGCATCATCCTCACCGAGGCGACGAAGGACGTCGCCGGCGTCATCCCGCTGCGCGCGGGCCGCCGGCGCCGCCTCGTCCTCGCCGAGCGCTGACGGGGGAGCTCACCCCTTCGCGTGCAGCTTCCGGTGTTCGAGGTGCCGCTTCGCATAGGCGCGGAACATCGCGTCCACCTTCTTCTGCTGCGTGGCGTCCAGCTTCGTGTAGAGCGTCTGGAACGCGGCGGTCAGCTTGTTCATGTTGTCCGCCTGCTTCGCCTGGATCGCGGCGAAGGACTCCATGTTCTGCACCGCGTTCATCGTGGCGAGATGCGCGGCCCGGCTCTGGTAGAGGGCGGCGATCGAGGTCGCGTTGTCGCGCGAGACCTGGGCGAAGCCATGCCAGGCCGCCTGCTCGGCCTTGGTGATGCCGAGTTTCGTCTTCAGCGCCGCCAGCCGGTGATCGACATGCTTGAGCACGGGCGAATGCGGGGCGGCCGCCGTCGTGGTCTTGGTCTCGGGGGTTGCGGCGCGCGCATGGGGCAGGGCGAGGGCGGCGATCGAGGCGCCGGCCATGGTCGCGGCCAGCAAGGCGGCGGGGGCGTGGGCGCGGAGGGAGCGGATCGGCTTCATGTCGGAACTCCGGTTGGTTGAACCGCTCCGCCTTAGCCTGCGTTTCATGACGCGATGCTGGCGCCGCCGTGTCGGAATCATGGCCTACGCCGAATTCATCCGCGGTTTTGCCCTGCGTCAGCCCCCCTTGTCCTTTGCCCCGATCGGGACGATGTTGTGCCGAAAGGACCGCACAGGTCCGGTTTGAAATACGGAGTGTCTTCCATGTTCATCGAAACCGATGTCACCCCCAATCCGGCCACGCTGAAATTCCTCCCCGGCCGCGAGGTGCTCGGCCAGGGCTCGGCCGATTTCGACTCCGCCGATGCCGCCGCCGCGAGCCCGCTGGCCGAGGCGCTGTTCGCGCTGCCGGGCGTCGTCCGCGTCTTCCTCGGCGCCGATTTCGTCTCCGTCACCCGCGATGACGGCACCGAATGGACCTCCCTCAAGCCGCAGGTGCTCGGCGCGATCATGGAGCATTATCTCTCCGGCCGCCCGGTCATGGCCGGCGCCCAGGCCGAGGTGGACGAGGACGTCGATCCGGCCGACCGCGAGATTGCCGACCAGATCAAGGAACTGCTCGACATGCGGGTCCGCCCGGCGGTCGCCGGCGATGGCGGCGACATCGTCTTCCGCGGCTTCCGCGACGGCATCGTCTCGCTGCACATGCAGGGGGCCTGCTCCGGCTGCCCGTCCTCGACGGCGACGCTCAAGATGGGTATCGAGAACCTGCTCAAGCATTACGTGCCCGAAGTGAAATCGGTCCGGCAGGTGATGGCCTGAGCCGGCGATCCCCGCCGTCCCCCAGCTGAACGGAGAGTCCGCATGACGCTCGATGACGGCGCGCTCGACGCGCTGTTCCGCACCGCCCGCACCAAATCCGCCTGGACGGCCGACCCGGTGCCGGACGAAACCCTTCACCAGCTCTACGACCTGCTGAAGAACGGCCCCACCTCGGCCAACTGCTCGCCCGCGCGCTTCCTCTTCCTGCGCAGCGCGGAATCGCGCGAGCGGCTGAAACCCGCCCTCAACCCCGGCAATATCGAGAAGACGATGGCCGCGCCGGTCACCGTCATCGTCGCGCACGATCCGCAATTCTACGAGAACCTGCCGAAGCTTTTCCCGCACGCCGATGCCCGCGCCTGGTTCGCCGGCAACCCCGACCTCGCCGAGGAAACCGCCTTCCGCAACGGCACGCTGCAAGGTGCCTATCTCATCATGGCCGCGCGTGCCCTCGGGCTCGATTGCGGGCCGATGTCCGGTTTCGACAAGGCGAAGGTCGACCAGATTTTCCTTTCCGAACAGGGATGGCGTTCGAATTTCCTCGTCAATCTCGGCCACGGCCAGAAAGACGACCCGTTCCCCCGCGCCCCGCGCCTCGAATTCGACGAAGCCTGCGTCCTGCTCTGAGATGGCGCCGCCCGCCGCGCGCCTGCTGGTGCTCGATGCCGCGTTGAAGCGCGCCCATGTCGGCGTGATCGCGGGCGAACAGGTTCTCGCCGCCCGCGAGGGCGCGCCCGAGACCGGCCTTGCCGATTTGCTGCCGGTATGGGCGGCGGACTGCCTCGCCGAGGCGGGACAGCCCGCCGCCGGCCTCGACGGCGTCGCCGTCACCATCGGCCCCGGCAGCTTCACCGGCCTGCGCGCTTCCCTGGCCCTTGCGCAGGGGATCAGCCTCGCCGCCGGCATTCCGGTCCACGGCGTCACCGTGGGCGAGGCGATGGCGGCGATGCTGCCCGATCTTGCCCGAAAGCTCTGGGTCGTCACCGCGGCGCGGCGCGGCCGCGTCTTCCTGGAACGCGACGGTGTGGCCGCCGCCTTCGACGACGCCGATCTGCCCTCGCCG
>NZ_AFPR01000241.1:0-2226 GCF_000219295.1 Acidiphilium sp. PM | reverse complement strand
CCCCGGCCACGCGCCGCCCGCAAGCGCCCCCGGCGCGCCGCTACCCGCCGGCAGCGGCGATGTCTCGCTCGACTTCGCCGATACCGACATCCGCGCCGTCGTCGCCCAGATCCTCGGCAACATGCTGCACGTCACCTACACGATCGACCCGGCGGTGCAGGGCAAGGCGACGCTGCGCACGGCGCACGACATCCCCGCCTCCGCCCTGATCCCGACGCTGCAAACCCTGCTCGCGCAGAACCACGCCGCCCTCATCCGCAGCAACGGGCTCTACCAGGTCGTCCCGGCCGACAAGGCGGCGGCCGCCCTCGCCACCGCGCCGGGGCTCGACGGATCAAGCGTCGTCACCCTCACCCATGTCAGCGCGGCGCATCTCGCCGCCGTGCTGCAACCCTATGTCGGCAAGGGCGGAAAGGTGATCGCCGAGCCGGACCGCAACGCCCTCATCGTCGAAGGCGATCCGCAGGTCCGCGCCACCCTGCTCGCGCTGATCCGCGCCTTCGACGTCGATGCCCTCGCCGGCCAGTCCTACGCGCTCTACCCCGCCACCGGCGCCAACGCGCGCGATTTCGCCACCGCCCTGACCCAGGCGCTGCACGCCGGCAAGGCGGGCGGCGTGGTCAAGGTGGTCCCGCTGGTGCGCATCGGCGCCGTTCTGGTGATTGCCCCCTCCGGCGCCGCCATCCGCGCGGCGGACCGGGTCTACCGCACCCTCGCCCGGCAGGAAGCGGCGACGCACCGGGCCTGGCACGTCTATTACCTGCGCAACAGCCGCGCCGGGGACGTCGCCGAGGTGTTGCAGGAAGCCTTCACCCCCAACGACGTGACGGCCCAACCCTCGGCGTCCGACACCACGGGCAACACCGCCCCCGGCGTCTCGGCGCAGACGCTGATGGGATCGGGCGGGTTGGTGGGCAACGCGGCCGGCACCTCCGGCACCGGCACCACCGCCGGGCTCGGCGCCGCCCCCGGCACCAGCAGTTCCACCGCCTCCGGTCTCGGCGCAGGCCTCGCATCCCCCGCCGCCTCGCCCGCCGCATCACCCGCATCGTCCCACGCGGCGGCGAGCAATCCGCTGCTCGGTCCGCTCGGCGGCAGCGCGGGCGGCGGCGGCGATTCAAGCGGCCTCAGGATCATCGCCGATCCCCGCCAGAACGCGATCCTGGTGCGGGCGGACGCCTCGGAAAACGCCTCGGTCGAGGCGATGCTCCGCAAGCTCGACATCGAGCCGCTGGAAGTCGAGATCGACGCGACGATCGCCGAGGTCGATCTCAACGGCGCGCTGAAATACGGCACCCAGTTCTTCTTCAAGTCCGGCGGCATCAACGCGGTGCTCAGCACCGGCACCACCGCGGCGCTGAACCAAAGCTTCCCCGGCTTCGTCCTCGCCGGCCACGGCAGCGACGGCGCGCCGCTCGCGATCTCCGCCCTGCAATCGGTCACCCAGGTGCAGGTGCTCTCCTCGCCGCAGCTCCTCGTGCAGAACGGCCGCACGGCGAACCTGCTGGTCGGCAATCTCGTGCCCTATCTCTCGCAGACCTCGCAGAGCACGCTGACCACCGGCGCGCCGGTCATCAACTCGGTGAACTACCAGGAAACCGGCGTGATCCTGCAAATCACCCCCCATATCTCCAGCGACGGGCTGGTGGCGCTCACGGTCTCGCAACAGGTGAGCAACGTCGCCCCCTCGGTCACCACCCAGGGGCTGAACTCGCCGACCTTCTCCGAGCGCGCCGTCTCCTCCAGCGTCGTCGTGCATGACGGGCAGACGATCGGTCTCGCCGGGCTGATCACCGACAATGTCCAGCGCGGCAATTCCGGCCTGCCCTTCCTCAAGGACGTGCCGCTGCTCGGCCCGCTCTTCGGCACGCAGGACAACAGCCGCGCGCGGCAGGAGCTGCTGGTGCTGATCACCCCGCACGTCGTCCACGACGCGACCGACGCTGCGGCGCTGACAAGCGACCTCGAACAGGCGCTGCCCAACGCCGCCAACGTGCCCGCCGAACTCAACGGCCTGCCGATGGACGGATCGGCCGATCCGCAAGCGGCGCTGCGCCGGCGTCTCGGGCTGCACTGAGCATGGCGCGGCCCCGCCGGCACGACGACCGCGGCTTCGCGCTGCTGATCGTGCTGGCGGTGCTGGTGCTGTTCGGCTTCCTCGTCACCCGGCTGCTGGTCGCCGCCCGCCAGCAGATGGCGATCGCCGGCAACCTGCGCGACGCGGCG
>NZ_AFPR01000242.1:0-13701 GCF_000219295.1 Acidiphilium sp. PM | reverse complement strand
ACCGGGGCGGCGGGAACCTCGAACAGCCGGGCGCCGAGATCGAGCAGCGCCGCGCGCCGGGCCGGGTCGGCGCCGTCGCGATGCACGATCCAGAGGGGGTGGTCCGCGGCCCCGCGCACCAGCCGCCCGTCGAGCGGGATCCGCAAATGCGAATCGACGATCAGGCGGATGACCGGCGTGCTGCGGAAGCCCTCGAGGCGGCAGGTCAGTTCCGGATCATCGGCCAGCACGGTGCCGACGCCGACCATCACGGCGTCATGCGTCCCGCGCAACGCGTGCGCCGCCTGGCGGGCCGCCGCACCGGTGATCCACTGGCTGGCGCCGGTGCGCGTCGCGATCTGCCCGTCGAGCGAGGTCGCGAGTTTCAGCGTCACCAGCGGCCGCCCCTCGCGGATGCGCTTGCAGAACCCTGCATTGATTTCCGCGGCCTCGGCACCGCCAATTCCCTCGACCACCTCGAGTCCCGCCTCGCGCAGGCGGGCGAGGCCCGCGCCGTTGGTCCGCTCGTCCGGGTCGGTCATGGCGACGACGACGCGCGCGATGCCGGCCGCGACCAGCGCATCGGCGCAGGGCGGCGTCCGGCCGTGATGGGCGCAGGGTTCGAGCGTGACATAGGCGGTGGCGCCCCTTGCCGCGTCGCCCGCCGCGGCAAGGGCTTCGGTTTCGGCATGCGGCCGCCCGCCTTGTGCCGTGCGGCCACGCCCGACCACCCGCCCGCCGCGCACGATCACGCAGCCGACGGTCGGATTCGGCGCGGTCTCGCCCAGGCCGCGCCGTGCGAGCGCGAGGGCCGTCCGCATATGCGCGAGATCGTCCATGCCTATTTCGATGGGTCCATCGTACCCAGGAAGGCCTTGAAATCCTTGGCTTCCCGGAAATCGCGATAGACCGAGGCGAAGCGCACATAGGCCACCGCATCGACCTCTTTCAACGTATCCATCACCAGCTCGCCAATCTCGCTGGACGGAATTTCCGCCTCGCCCGAGGCTTCCAGCTTGCGGACGATGCCGTTGACGATCCGCTCGATCCGCTCGTCATCGACGGGTCGCTTGCGCAGCGCGGTGCGGATCGAACGGGCCAGCTTGTCACGATCGAACGCGACCCGCCGCTGATCGGCCTTCACCACGACCAGCTCGCGCAGCTGCACGCGCTCGATCGTGGTGAAACGCTGGCTGCACTGCGGGCAGAAGCGCCGGCGACGGATGGCGGCGCCATCCTCCGTCGGCCGGCTGTCCTTGACCTGGGTATCGGCCTCGCCGCAGAACGGGCAGCGCACGCTTTTTTACCGGTAGATCGGGAACCGGGCGCAGAGCTCCAGCACCTTGGCGCCCACCGCCGCCTCGACGGCGGCGTTGTCACCGTCGTTCGATGCCGAGAGCCCGTCCAGCACCTCGACGATGAAACGGCCGACCATGCGGAACTCGTCGGGCCCGAAACCGCGCGTCGTCGCCGCCGGCGTGCCGAGGCGAATGCCGGAGGTGACCGCCGGCTTCGCCGGGTCGAACGGAATCGCGTTCTTGTTCGCGGTCATGTGGGCGCGCTCGAGCGAGGCCTCCGCCGCCTTGCCGGTCACGTTCTTCGGGCGGAGATCCACCAGCATGAGATGGCAGTCGGTCCCGCCGGTCACGATATCGAGACCGCCCTCGACCAGCGTTTCCGCCAGCACCTTGGCATTGTCGGCCAGCGCCTTCTGGTAGGCGCGGAATTCGGGGCGGAGCGCCTCGCCGAAGGCGACCGCCTTCGCCGCGATCACATGCATCAGCGGGCCGCCCTGCAGGCCGGGGAACACCGCCGAGTTGATCTTCTTGCCGAGGTCGAGGTCGTTGGAGAGGATCATGCCGCCGCGCGGGCCGCGCAGGGTCTTGTGCGTCGTCGTGGTAACGACATGCGCGTGGGGCACCGGCGAGGGGAAGATCCCGGCCGCGACGAGCCCGGCGAAATGCGCCATGTCGACCATGAAATAGGCGCCGACCTCGTCCGCCACCTTGCGGATGCGGGCAAAGTCGATGAAGCGCGGATAGGCCGAGCCGCCGGCGATGATCAGCTTCGGCTTGCGCTCGCGCGCGAGGCGCTCCAGCTCCTCGTAATCCAGCGTGCCATCCTCGCGCTTCACGCCATACTGCACGGCGTCGAACCACTTGCCGGACAGGTTCGGCGCCGCCCCATGGGTCAGATGGCCGCCGGCGGCGAGGCTCATGCCCAGAATCGTGTCGCCCGCGTTGAGCAGGGCGAGGAACACCGCCTGGTTGGCCTGCGCGCCGGAATGCGGCTGGACATTGGCGAAGGCGCAGCCGAACAGCTCCTTCGCGCGCGCGATCGCCAGTTCCTCGGCGATATCGACCGCCGCGCAACCGCCATAGTAGCGCTTGCCGGGATAGCCTTCGGCGTATTTGTTGGTCAGCACCGACCCCTGGGCCTCGAGCACGGCGCGGGAGACGATATTCTCGGAGGCGATCAGTTCGATGCCGTCCTGCTGGCGGCCGAGTTCGCGGCCGATCGCCGCCGCGAGATCAGGATCGGTCTCGGCGAGAGGGGCGTTGAAGAAGCGCGAGATGTTCGCGATCGGGCTCTGCTGGTTCATGATTTCGGCTCCGGGGTCAGTTTGGCGAGCCTCTTCTCGTGCCGGCCGCCTTCGAATTCGGTGGTCAGAAACGCATTGAGCGCGTCCAGCGCGACCATTTCGCCGGTCAGCCGGGCGCCCAGAGCGAGGATATTGGCATTATTGTGCATGCGCGAAAGGCGCGCCTCGGTTGCATCATGGGCCTGCGCGCAACGAACGCCGGTGTGGCGGTTCGCCGCGATCGCCATGCCGATGCCGGAACCGCACACAAGCAGGCCGAAACGGGCCGATCCGGCCTCGATCCGCATGCTCACCTCATGCGCGATATCGGGATAATCCACGCTCGCGGCCGAATTCGTGCCGCAATCGATCACCGCCCAGCCGGCGGCGCGCGCGGCCTCTGCCAGCCGGTCCTTCAATTCGAACCCCGCATGGTCGGCGCCGACCACCAGTGTCATGTTTTCGCTCATGGCGGGGCCTTAGCACGCCCGGCCCTGGCGCGAAACCGGATTTGCGCCAAGCGATGTCGCACTGGCTGGCCGCGAATGGCGTGCATGGGGCACAACCGCGTTATGGGGTTGCGGGATCGCCGCCGATCCGCTAATTCGCCCTCCACGGCGGACCCGTAGCTCAACTGGATAGAGCACCAGACTACGAATCTGGGGGTTAGGAGTTCGAGTCTCTTCGGGTCCGCCAGTCCCCGCCGCAGAGGATGCCCGCCAATGGCCGATCCGGCGCCGATCGACCCCCGCCTTCTGGAAATCCTGGTCTGCCCGCTCACCAAGGGGCCGCTGATCTATGATCGCGAGGCCGGGGAACTGATCAGCACGAAAGCCGGCCTCGCCTTTCCGATCCGGGACGGCATCCCGATCATGCTGGTCGACGAAGCGCGCCAGATCGACCCGTGACCGCGCCCGAACCGACCGAAATCCGCCTGCGCCGGGCCGAGCGGGTGCTCGAGATCACCTTCGCCGATGGCGCTCGCTTCGAGCTTTCGGCCGAATATCTCCGCGTCGAGAGCCCGAGTGCCGAAGTGCAGGGCCACAGCCCTTCAGAGCGGCAACTGGTCGCCGGCAAGAAGGCGGTGGGCATCTCCCGCCTCGAGCCGAACGGCAACTACGCGGTGCGAATCACCTTCGACGACGGGCACTCCACCGGCATCTATTCCTGGGACTATCTTCACAGGCTGGGGCGCGAGCAGGATCAGCGGTGGACCGCTTATCTGAAGGCGCTCGACGCCGCGGGCCTCTCCCGCGATCCCGGCTGATCCCGCGCCGCGCGGACGGCTTGCACACATCCCTTTGGCTCACAAGGCGGCCGCTGATCGCCGGTCCGGGGGCATCCATGCGTCCGACTGGCTTGCGCGGGCGCGGTTGACTATCATCTAGGGAGTCATAGCAACGGATCAGCGACCATGGATCATTTCACCGACTCGGACGCACGGCGCCCAACAGGCGCGGACGCCGCAATCATCGAGGGCAGCCAGACCACGTTCATGGCCGATGTCGTCGAGGCATCGAGAAAGGTCCCGGTTCTGGTCGATTTCTGGGCTACCTGGTGCGGTCCCTGCAAGACGCTGACGCCGACGCTCGAGAAAGTCGTCCGCGCCTATGGCGGCAGGATCAGGCTGGTCAAGATCGACATCGACGAGAACCGCGCGCTCGTTCAGCAGCTTTCGAGCCTCGGGTTGCCGTTGCAGTCGGTGCCGACCGTCGCCGCATTCTGGCAGGGACAGATCGCCGATCTGTTCCAGGGCGCCCTGCCGGAAAGCGAGGTGCGCCGGTTCGTCGACGCGCTGCTCAAGCTGGCCGGCTCCTCGGCACCCTCGGCAGACCTGATCGCTCAGGCCCGCAAGGCGATGGAGGACGATCAGCCGGAGCAGGCCGCCGCCCTGTTCAGCGCTGCGCTCGATGAGGACCAGAACCGCCCCGAGGCCTGGGCCGGCCTCGTGCGGGCGCTTGTCGCCCTCGGCGCGGATGAGAGGGCCGAGGCCATCCTGGCCGAGGTCCCGCAATCCCTCGCCGAGCACGCGGAGATCCAGGCGGCAAAGACGGCGGTTTCCGTCGCCCGCGAAGGCCGCATGGCCGCCCGCCAACTGGCCGAACTCCAGGCCAGGCTTGCCGCGGATCCGAACGACCACGACACCCGGTTCGCTCTCGCTGCCGCCCTCAACGCCACCGGCGACCGCACCGGCGCCGCCGAGGCCCTGCTCGACATCATGCGACGTCAGCGCAACTGGAAGGATGACGCGGCCCGACTTCAGCTTCTCAAGTTCTTCGACGCCTGGGGCGTCGATGACGCCGACACGATGGCCGCCCGGCGCAAACTCTCGGCCCTGCTGTTCAGTTGAGTTCACTCTTCGGCATGTCGGGGACGTCCGCACGGTTCGAGGGCGTCCCGGAGATCTTTCCGATCTTTCCACTGACCGGGGCCGTGCTGTTTCCGGGCGGGCGTCTGCCGCTGAACATTTTCGAGCCGCGCTATCTGGCCATGGTCGACGACGCGATGGCCGCGGGGCGAATGTTCGGCATGATCCAGCCGCTTCCCGACACACCGCGAACCGCGAACGGGCCGGCCATCTATCGCCTCGGCTGCCTCGGCCGCATCACGGCCTTCAGCGAGACGGATGACGGACGCTATCTCATCACCCTGACGGGTCTCGTTCGCTTCGAGGTCGTCGAGGAAGCGGAAATGCGGCGCGGCTACCGCCGGGTGCAGGGCGATGTGTCCGCATTCCGCGATGATTTCGCGATACAGTCGAATGGCGCCATCGGAGCCCCTCCCCTCGTTTCGCGAGAGCTGCTGACCGGCGCGCTACGACGCTATTTCGAAGCGATCGGCGTCGATGCGAACTGGGATGCGATCAATGAAATCTCGGACGATGCGCTGATTGTTACCCTGTGCATGGCGTGCCCGTTCAGCCCGATCGAGAAGCAGACACTTCTCGAAGCCCGGACCGACGCAGAACGTGTGCGATCGTTGCTGGCGATCCTTGAGATCCACTCCCGTCGTTCCTGATCGACGTTCAGATCCGCGACATCTGCCGCTCCGCAAGCTTCCAGATATAGGCGATGATTTCGGCCACCGCCCGGTAATGCTCGGGCAGGATCTCGGTTTCAACATCCTGCTGGAACAGCGCCCTGGCGAGCGGCGGATTTGCCACGATCGGAATGCGGGCCTCGCGCGCAAGATCCCGGATCCGCGCCGCTCGTTCATCTGCGCCCTTGGCGACGATCTTCGGCGCTTCCGCCTGGCCCGCACGGTATTCCAGCGCAACCGCATAATGTGTCGGGTTCGTAATGACGACGGCCGCCCGGGCCATCGCCACGTTGAGGCTTCGTTTGGCAAGGGCACTTCGCGCCGCCTTGATCCGCGCGCGAACGTGGGGATCGCCATCCGTTTCCTTCTGTTCGTCCTTGACTTCCTGCCGTGACATTTTGACTGAAGTCGAAAAGCGGTTGCGCACCAACACGAAGTCGACTGCGCCCGAAACAACCTGAATCATGACGGCCGCAGACAGAATGGCAACGATCGAACCAAAGATCGCCGCAAGAAGCGTCTTTTCCGAACCGAGCAGCATCGCCTCCAGGCCGTGGAGCCTTGCGTCCATGACGACATAAAGCGCTGCACCAATCGCCGCCAACTTGAGGATGGACTGTCCGGAAGCGGCGAGGTTTGGAGTCCCAAACAGTTTGCCGATGCCGGCAAGCGGGTTCAACCTGGCGAAGTTCAGGCCAATCGCCCCCCAGTTCGTCCTGAAGCCGGTCTGCAGGAGCGATACGACGATTGCCGATAGTGCAATCGCGCCTGCAAACGGAATGAAAACGCCGAGCGATGCCATTCCAGCCTGCCATAAGGCGCGGCTGAGACCGGCCCCACTGTCGACCGTTGCAGCCCTGGTGAAGGCGCTCGCAAGCGTATTCGCAAGGCGTTCGGCGGAAGACGGCAGCACACCGATCATCACCGCAAGGGCAACACCGAGACTGGCCAGTGTCGCCACTTCCCTGGACGTTCCGGGCCCCTGCTCGTCCAACGCCTTCGCAAGGCGCGTTGGCGTCGCAGCTTCGGTCCGATCTTCCTTGTCTTCAGCCGCTATGACACGACCTCATGCGATATCACGGATTCCGGCCTGCATCTCACCAGCTCGCGTAAGCATGCAGAAGCGGCAGCATCGCATCCTGCCAGACAGTGAGCATCGGGGAGGCGAGGATCGCGAGCAGAAACATGCCGCCAAGCAGCTGCAGCGGGGCTGCAACGAAATAAACCTGCATGCTCGGGGCGACCTTGGACATCAGTCCAAGACCGGCTTGCCACAGGAGACCGATGAAGAGAAAGGGCGCGGCAAGATGCAAGGCCGTCACGAACTCTGCCGACACGGCCCGGACAGCGAAGCCGAGCAGCAGCCCCGCCGGGGGAAGATGAGCGCCAATGATTGTCGACGTCAGCGGGATTACCCGGAACGACCGGATTATGGCGAGGACCGGCAACATAAAAAGACCGGTGGTGAACACTACAGCCGGCAACATGACGCTCAGGGCATTCGCCACCAGCGTGCTGTTCGGACCAATCTCGACATTCGGCAGCAACACGCTGGACAGGCCCATCTGATAGGAAATGATCTGTCCCGCTACGGGCAGGCTCAGCATGATCGCCGCCGTGAGCCAGCCGAGAGATAGCCCGACAACGATCTCACGAAGCACCAGAAACACGAAAACCGGAATCGAGGATGGAACGCCAATCGTACCGGAGACGATCAACGGCGCCACGATTGCCGTAAGAGCGATCGACAGCCCGATGCGTATCTGCGGCGGCGCATTCCCCGCCCCCATGAAGGGCAGCGCCATGACTAGACTCGAAATTCTGATGAAAATCAGCAACGGCCCGAAAACCATATCGGCAAGGCCGTGCGGAAACATGATCAGCCGACGTGAATCATGGCGGTGAATATCTCGTGCGCGAACTGCGATAACGTACCGAGCAAAAAACTGCCCATGATCATCAATGTTCCGGCGACGGCAGCCATCTTTGGCAAAAAGACAATGGTCGCCTCGTTGATTTGCGTCACCGCCTGCAGCAGCGATATCACGACGCCCGCCACGAGCGCGGCGAGCAAAGGCGGCGCCGATAGTTGCGCCGCAACAAGAAATGCCTCGTGGAGCGACGTGATGACCGCTGGATCAGTCATGCCGGGAACCGCAAGCGATGCCGGACCGCCGCTCCTTTTGTCTGCCAATCGTCGCTGAAGCACCACCGCCCATGATCAGATCGGCATGCTCATGATCGATTGATAGGCCTGGATCAGACGATCACGGATGGCAACGGTTGTCTGCAACGCAACCTGAGCCTGGGCAACAGAGGCAACGACATGGGTAAGGTCTCCCTTTCCCATCAAACCGGAACTGGCTGCCTGCTCCGTCGACGCGCTCTGATGAATTGCGCTCGTGATGACGTTCGACATGTAATCGCCAAAGCTGGGCGAACCGGCCGCGCCCGTGCCGGCAGCGCGACCATAGGCAGAGATTGCATTGGACGGATTTACGAGAGCCGAGATCGTTCCGGACATCAGATCAGCCCCAGCGTGCGGGTCATCATGCCGCGCGTGGCATTCATGACGGAGAGATTGGCATCGTAGGAACGCTCGGCCTGCTGCATATCCATGAGTTCCACCAGACTATTTACGTTTGGCAACTTGACGTAGCCCTGGGCGTTGGCCGCGGGATTGGAGGGATCGTATTTCATTGGGAATGGCGCCGTGTCCTTGCCGATATTCGCAACCTGCACCAGGTCAGTGCCGGTGGTCTGGCTAAAGACGTCCTGGAATGAGATGGTCTTTCGCTGATATGGATTGCTGCCCGGCGTCGAGCCCGTGCTGTCCGCGTTGGCCAGATTCTGCGCGATGACCTGCAGCCGCGCATCCTGCGCTGACAGTCCCGCAGCCGTAATGTCGAGTGTGGTACCGAATTTCATTATAGTTCCTCGGATTTTACGGATTGGGACCAAGCGCCGTAGTGAACATGCCAAGATAGGTCTTGTAGATATTCACTGCATATTGCTGGTTGATCTGGGTTCCGGCGACCGCCGCGAGCTGACTTTCAAGCGAAACCGCGTTTCCATCGGGCGCACGTGCCGCGACGGTGGCTGTCTCCGTGCCAACGGATTGACCGGAGGATGACGGAATATCGAGGGCATTCGTCGTGGCCAAGGCAAGATTGCCAGTGCCGTTCAGCGTATCCGAGAACGCAACCGGCATTCTGGACACATATCCTGGGGTATCGATATTCGCTATGTTTTGCGCCAATACCGATTGCGATTGCGCCAGATAGACCAGCCGATCGGCGGCGAGGCCGATAAGATTCAAGGTCATTTTGCCCTCCGAAACCGGAAGGATGATGCCTTTGAAAAGTTAAAATTCCGTCAAGGATAATGGGCATTAATTTTTTTATTTCTGCGAACCCGACACGCAGGTTCAATGAAATATTAATCTTTTTCCGGCTTTCTTCCGCAGACCGACCAGCCGCCGATTCGGGCGAAGCCAGGTCGGCGGGATCAGATCCGGAGACTGCTGCAGAATGGGCATGGCAGGAATAGAGCACGTTGTTATCGCGCTGGGGGTCGTCTTGCTCCTGATTGCGGGACTTGCCGCAATTCTGCGCCGACTCCGTCTGACCAGCGCCTTGACAGGGATTGCCTCCGCTTGGGGCGTGACGGCCCAAACCCAGTCCTGCCGAGTCGGCCGCAGCACGACATTGTCGATCGTTACACTGGGCGACTTCAGTTTTGTTGTCATGAATGGCCCGCGATCGGACCAAATACAGCTCTTGCCGACGGCTCGGCAAGGGAACGACACCTGATGAACCGGCGTACACGCACCGGCGTGCTGCTGGGGGCCGGCCTCGGCCTTGCCCTCCTGGCCTTGCCTCACGCCGCCCATGCCCAGTCGGTCAATCTCGATCTCGGGTCGGGCGGCGCGCCCGAAACCGCGAAGCTTATCCAGCTCATCGCGCTGATCGGCGTCATCTCGCTGGCGCCCAGCCTGCTTGTCATGCTCACGGCCTTCACGCGGATCGTCATCGTGCTGAGTCTGCTGCGCACGGCCCTCGGCACACAGACGACACCGCCAAACTCGGTGCTGATCGGACTTGCTCTGTTTCTCACCTATTTTGTCATGGCCCCGGTGTTCTCGCAGTCATGGCACACCGGTCTCCTGCCGATGACCCAGGGCGATGTTGGCACGCTGGAGGGGCTGAAGCTCGCCGCCGCGCCGTTTCACACGTTTCTCGCTGATAATGCCCGCCCCGCCGACGTGCGGGTCTTCCTCTCGCTGGCACACATCAAGCCGCCGGCAAACATGCAGGATGTTCCTTGGCGCGCACTGATTCCCGGCTTCGTCGTCGGTGAGTTGCGCCGCGGATTTGAAATGGGCTTCATGATCTTCCTGCCGTTCATGGTGATCGACATCGTCATTTCCTCGATCCTGATGAGCCTCGGCATGATGATGCTGCCGCCCACCGCGGTGTCACTGCCATTCAAGATCATCTTTTTCGTTCTTGTCGATGGCTGGCAACTCGTCTGCGGCAGCCTGGTGAGAAGCTTTCCGCCCATACATTTCTAGTTGCGACTGGAACATCTCCTCACCCTGCGTGACGGCCGGTCAGCCGGGGTCGAGCGGGATCGATATCCTGAAATGCGTTCCTCTGCTGCTCGTCGCCACGAGCGTAAGCTCGCCTCCATGGGCGCGCACCAGGTCACGGGCGATGGCGAGGCCCAGGCCCGTTCCGCCGCTGCGGGCAGACCCTGTGAAGGGCCTGAACAGATTGGCCTGCGCCCGCTCGGGCAGACCAGGTCCGTCATCCACGATGTCGATGATGACCTGGCCGGCATCGATGCCGCTGCTGATGACGAGCCGGCCCGCCCCCGCCTCGGCGGCGTTGCGCATCAGGTTCAGCAAGGCGCGCTGCATCTGCGTTCTGTCCAGCGACGGCATGATTTCGGCTGGAATGTTCGTTTCGATGGTCAGGCGCTCGTGCAGCAGGCGCGTCTGCGCGGCGACGTCCGCGACCAGTTCCGCCAGGGGACAGGCCGCTCTGACCAGAGGCGGCGGGCCCTCCCGGGCGAAACTGAGCGTATGAGTGACGAGATCCGTCGCGCGTTCGACCGCGTCGACCAGGGTCGTCGCGCCGCTGCGGATCGCGGGGTCAGCACTTCCGGAAAGCCGGTCAGCGACCAGCAGCGCCGTCGATAGTATGTTGCGCAGATCGTGGCTGATCTTGGCCACCGCCGTGCCGAGTGCCGCCAGCCTGGCATTGCGCCACAGCGCGGCACGAAGCTCCGTCTGCATGCTTGCGAGTTCGCGCGCGGCAACCGCGATCTCATCGTCCCTGAACTCATCCGCCGGCCGGATCGCAAGCGGCGCGGCGTGCTCGGGATCTTCCCGGAAGCGGGTGATGCTTTCCGTCAGCCGGCGCATCGGCAGCACGAGCACCCGGTTGAGCGCGACATAGACCACCAGTCCGGTCAGCAGCGCGATGGCGAGAGAGAGGGCCGCGGTATGGTCCGCATAGTGCCACAGATGCCTTGCGAGAACGGGATTGTGGACGACGATCTGCACGATGACATTCGGCTGCAGCGGACTTGGCGCGGTGACCAGCACATCGCGCGGGGCAAGGCCGAACTGCACATCGAGAGCCCTGAGAACGGAACCAAACAGGGTTTCGTGCGCGAGGTTGATCGAGCCCTCGGCGCGCACCGTCCCCCGCGGCGGCAACACCAGGATGCTGCGTCCGCCCTGCACGAGCCGGATCGCCTCGGTGCCAGACAGACGGAGCAATTCGTTGCGAGTCGACAGATCGACGACCCCATGCGGCGCGGTCGATACCGTCAGCGCCGCGAGATGGGCCTCGGTCACTCTGTTCATCAGCCAGGCGCTGCGTTCATGGCCGAGGCTCGGCAACAGGATCATGACCTCGACAAGCAGCGTCACGATCACGGTCAGCCAGAGCAGCCGCGCCGACAGGCTGTGGCCGATCCATCGCCCGAAGACTTTGTTCATGGCGGTCAGGCGGCCCTCGCGCGGAAAGCGGCGCGCCCTTCCTCGAACAGGCGATCGAGAAAGGCACGGTCCGCATAGGCCCGCGATTCGGGCGAAAGGCCGGCCAGGGCTCGATCGGCCGGATATTCGATGAAGGTCAGCGTCGGCGGCAGCAGGGCGCATTCAGCGTCGATCGCCGTCTGGAAGGCGAGTTCCTGCACCCGATTGAGAATATCGGCCGGCTGGCTCGGCACGCCGGCCCGAAGCCGGCTCTGCGCCCGAATCAGCACCAGCCTCTCGGGATCGAGCGCCAGCAACGGACCGAGAGGCGGATTGCCCGAATACGCCCCGTCCCAGTAAGCGATTCCATCGATCAGCACTGTCGGAAACAGAGTCGGCAGGCAGGCGGAAGCCAGAAGGGCGTCGACCGTGATGTCCTGATTCGTGAATATGCGTGACAACCCCGACTCCACGGCGGTCGCCGCAATGAACAGCCGCGGCGCCGAAGGATCGGCCAAGGCGGCACGATCGAGCAAATCCGTCAGGATCGGACGCAGCGGATTCTGCCCAAGCGGGTTGATCGACGCGTGTCCAAACATGCTGAGAACCGTCGCAATACCCTGCATTGCAAGGTTGCTGCCGAATTCGCGCCCGACCTCGAAGCCGGGCAGCCAGCGGTCGAGATGCGACGTCAGCGGCGCCAGCACGTTGGTCGCCACCACCCGGTCCCAGAACTGCGCCATCGCCGCCCGGGCGCCGTCCGCCCCGCCGCGAACGAAACCCTGGACGGCCATCGTGCCTAGAATGGCGCCGGAGGAAACACCGCAGACGGCGTCGAACACCTCCCCGGCGGCCAGCAATGCGTCGAGAACACCCCAGGCATAGGCGCCGTGCGAGCCGCCGCCCTGCAGGGCCAGCGCAGTGCGACAACGATACGGTTGCTGTGAGGTCATCATCGCAATCTGCACAATCGCATATGGGTTGGGCAAGCGGAACCGCGCCGGCACGCGGCGGTTCAGCCGTCTTTGTTGACGTCGGGCAGGACAATGCCTAAGAGGACGGACCGAAGGGAGCCGCTCCGGACGGAACGCGGCGCTCTGCCTGTTTTCCGAATTCAACCGGCGGCAGGTTGCCCGCAACCACCGCCATACGGCAGTCATTGGAGTAGAGACCGTGAAGCGCACCTACCAACCCTCCAAGCTCGTTCGCAAGCGCCGCCATGGTTTCCGCTCGCGGATGGAGACCGTCGGCGGCCGCAAGGTGCTGGCAAGCCGTCGCGCGAAGGGCCGGAAGCGTCTTTCCGCCTGACGTTCCTTCGCGTTCGCCCGGGCCCGCACATCGCGCTGCGTGGCCGGGCCCGGAACCAGTCACGATCATGCGCGCCGCGCCCTTCCAGTCTCTGCCCCAGCGTGCCGATTTCCTCCGTGCCGCTGCCCATGGGCGGAAGGCGGCGCGCGAAGGTTTCGTCGTACAAATCCTGCTGACAATGCCCGGCGCGCCCGTCCGCCTCGGCCTGACCGCGAGCCGGAAGGTCGGCAACGCGGTCATCCGGAACCGGGCACGCCGCCGGCTTCGTGCGCTCGCTCGCGAAGAATTGCGCCACCGATCGGTTTCCGGGGCGGACATCGTCCTGATCGCCCGCAAAGGCACGGCAACCGCCGAATTTTCAAGCCTCCGCGCGGATTTCCGCGCCGTGCTCGACGCGGCTTTTCCCCCTGCGGCGGCAGACGCGCGATGAACACGGCGACGAAGTTGCTGCGTGGCGGGGTGCGGGCCTATCAGCTGACGCTGTCATCTGTCCTCGGCGGGCAGTGCCGCTTCTATCCTTCGTGCAGCGCCTATGCGATGGAAGCGCTCGCGGTTCATGGCGCGCTGCATGGTTCCGCCCTCGCCGCACGGCGCATCCTGCGTTGCCATCCCTGGAATCCGGGCGGGGTCGATCCCGTCCCACCGGCCCATCACCACGATGAGATGAAACAGAATGGATAATCGACGGCTTCTCTACTCGATCTCGATCTCTCTGGTGATCCTCGTGCTGTTCCAGGTCATCGCGAGCTACGTGCTGCCGCCGCCGAAAAAGGCGCCGCCGCACCCGGCCACGCAGACAGCGCAG